>JBGOXG010000119.1:0-6995 GCA_041479025.1 Anaerolineae bacterium | reverse complement strand
ATATGGGCGTGGACGCCTTCAAAACCGATTTTGGTGAGCGCATCCCCACAGAGGTGGTCTACTACGACGGCTCTGACCCATTCCGGATGCACAATTATTACAGTTATTTGTACAACAGGACGGTCCACGATGTGCTGCGCCAGGTGCGGGGCGAGGGTGAGGCGGTGCTCTTCGCCCGCTCCGCCACAGCGGGCGGTCAGCAATTCCCAGTCCACTGGGGCGGGGACAGTACTGCCACCTTCGAGTCGATGGCTGAAAGCCTGCGTGGCGGACTGTCGCTGGGCATGTCGGGGTTCGGGTTCTGGAGCCACGATATCGGCGGTTTCGAGCAGACAGCCACCGCGGAAGTATACAAACGCTGGTGCGCTTTCGGACTGCTTTCCTCGCACAGCCGTTTGCACGGCAGCAGTTCCTACCGCGTACCCTGGCTTTACGATGAAGAAGCGGTGGATGTCCTGCGTCTGTTCACCAAACTCAAATGCCGCCTGATGCCCTACCTATTCAATGCAGCCATTGAAGCCCACGAGAACGGCGTCCCGGTTCTTCGTTCCATGTTGCTGGAATTTCCCGATGACCCTGCCTGCGACACTTTAGACCGGCAATATATGTTGGGTAAAGACTTGCTGGCGGCTCCAATTTTTTCTCGCGATGGGATTGTTTCTTACTACGTCCCTGCTGGACGCTGGACAAATCTCCTGTCGGGAAAGGAAGTCAGCGGTCCTGCCTGGATTACCGAAACACATGACTACCTGAGCCTCCCGTTACTCGCTCGCCCCAACTCAGTTATCCCTTTAGGGAATCGCGATGACCGACCGGATTATGATTACAGCGACGACATAACACTTCGGATTTACGCACTCGAAGATGGTAAAACCGTCTCGGTGGCGATCCCTTCGCTAAATGGCAAGATCGATACTACTTTCGAAGTGCAACGCGAAGGGAAGAACATCACCCTCCTCAAGCGTGGCGGTTCGAAGAGCTGGCGGGTTTTACTTATCGGTGTAGAGTCCTTGTTATCCGTGGAGGGCGGCAGGTTCGAAAAAGACCCGCAAGGAACGTTGGTTCTTCCGACCGGCAAAGCGACATCTTTGAGGATTAGCAGAAAATAGAAAGCTATACATGCCTGATATAAAGATTAATTTCACGACCCCATTTACTTTCAGCCAGTCTTCCCTGCAGGATTATGCCGATTGCCCTCGCCGGTTTCAGTTGCGCTACCTCCAGCAATTACAATGGCCGGCGGTTGAGACTGCGCCCGTGCTTGAGAATGAACGCAAGCAAATCGAAGGGCAGTTATTCCACCGGATGGTACAACAGCTTTTGATCGGTTTGCCTGCGGAAAAATTAGCGCCGCCCGCTTCGACGGAAAATCTCAACCGCTGGTGGGATAATTTCCTTGCTCATGGTCCGATGGTCGTCGGTTATACATTGTTCACCGAATTGACGCTATCCGCGCCAATCGAAAAACATCGAATCATCGCCAAATATGACCTGGTCGCCGTCAAACCTGGGGTGCATGCACTCATCTTTGACTGGAAAACGTATCACAAACGACCTAAAGATAAATGGATGGCGGATCGCATGCAGACGAAAGTCTATCCAGCATTGCTCCACCAGGCTGGAAATCATCTTAATGGTGGCATGCCCTTCCAGCCTGAACAAATCGAGATGGTTTACTGGTACGCGAATTTTCCCAACGAGCCTGCAAGATTTAAATATAATACCTCCCAATATATGCGTGACTGGAATGGATTGGAGCAATTGGTTAAGGAGATCAAAGCCAGGCAAAGTTTTCCCCTGACCGAAGATGAAAAGAAATGCGGTTTCTGTGTTTATCGTTCATATTGCGAACGCGGTGACAGAGCCGGCGAGGGTGAAGAGCTTGAACCCGAGGTCTCGGCAGAGGAAATTAACCTCGAGCAGATTCAAGAGATCGAGTTCTAGTAGTAACGGTTTCAGTCATTATTCGCTTGTAAAGCACCCTTGACAAAATGTCAAGGGTCTTTTATACTCAACTATGTAAAGTATGCTTTACACAAAACGTGACCACCAAAGGAGGATCAGAATGAATCAAAAACAAGAAATGCACCGCTATTTCACTGAATTCATGTTTTCTATGTTAGCCTTTGTTATTGTCGTGATCGCCAGCAAAGTGCTACTAAAACTATTCCCTCCATTTTTCAGTCCCTGGGCTGTCCTAATCGCAGCGGCGCCTGTCTTTCCCGCTATCTTTATTCTCCTAGCGATCATGCGATTATTGATAAGCAGCGACGAACTCCAGCAGCGCATTCAACTCTTATCCATCAGCTTCGCGGCAGGAACTACGGGTTTGATCACCTTTGCTTACGGGTTCCTCGAGAATATAGCTTTACCATCAATCCCGGCAATATGTATATTACCGATGATGATTTCCTTTTGGGGACTTGGCATCGCTTATTTCTCCAAGAGATATAAATGAAAAACAACCTCAAGGTTTTGCGCGCCGAACGCAACTGGTCACAAGCTGATCTCGCTGATCGCCTCGACGTCTCACGGCAAACCATCAACGCCATCGAGACTGAGAAATATGACCCATCCCTCCCCCTTGCCTTCAGGATCGCCCAACTCTTTAAGATGAACATCGAAGATATCTTCATTCCTCGAGAACAAAAATAGATAAAATACACTACAATCAGGCCACGAAAATCCGTGGTTTTTTCTTATGTACTGGATAGAAACCCCTCACACTGACCTCCTCTTCAACCTGCCTGATCTTCATCCACTCGTGGGGGAGGCTTTAATTAAGCGAGGGATCACCTCTCCCAAGGATATTCAGGCGTTTATTGATCCCAATTTATATCAACCGACGCCCGGGACAGAAATCCCCGGTATGCCCAGTGCGGCGGACAGGCTCGAAGCAGCTATCCGGAAAAATGAATCAATCTGCATCTGGGGGGATTTTGACGCTGACGGGCAGACCGCCACGACGGTTCTGGTGCAAACCCTTCAGGCACTTGGCGCAGATGTCACCTATCACATCCCGATCAGAGCCTATGAATCACACGGGGTTAACATTCCTAATTTAAAAAAAGTGATCGACCATGGTGCACAACTGGTCGTCACCTGCGACACTGGAATCACAGCGCATGAGGCAGTGGACTATGCCCGATCTCGCAGCGTCGATTTTGTCATCACAGACCATCACGACCTGCCGGACTTTCTTCCGAACGCCACTGCAGTCACCGATCCGAAGCTTCTCCCCGACGGGCATCCGCTTGGGACACTGGCGGGAGTCGGGGTCGCATATAAGCTGGCGGAAGAACTTCTGGTGCGCTTTAAATCCGATCTCCAACCAGATGAACTTCTGGATCTGGTTGCCCTGGGCCTGGTGGCTGATTTAGCATTGCTCAAACAAGATACGAGATTTCTGGTGCAAAAGGGACTGGAGAAACTTCGCAATACCCGGCGGCAGGGTTTGACCACAATGATGGAAATCGCAGAACTGAATCCCTCCCATCTCACAGAAGAACATATCGGTTTTGTGCTGGGACCACGGCTGAATGCCCTCGGGCGTCTGGGGGATGCCAACCCGGCTGTGGAATTGTTGACGACCTCCGATCCAATCCGGGCAAGAGTACTTGCCACTCAACTTGAGGGACTCAACATCCAACGAAAATTGCTGTGCGAACAAGTATGCCAGGCCGCTGAAGCACAACTCCGCGACAATCCATCCTTGCTGGCACAGCCGGTGATCGTCCTGGCGCATTCAAGCTGGCCGGGCGGCGTGGTAGGGATAGCCGCCAGCAGAATCGTGGACCGATATGGGAAGCCGGCGATTCTTCTTACAACCCCACCGAATGAACCCGCACGTGGTTCAGCCCGATCGATCGACGGTTTGAACATTACCGCGGCAATTGCTGCGCAACGAGATATCCTGCTCAGCTATGGTGGCCATCCCATGGCCGCCGGGCTCTCCCTCGATACAGATAAACTTCCCGAGTTCCGTCGCAGACTTTCCAAGACGGTAGAAAGTATGCTCGGCAAAAGCATGATTGAAGAAGCCACCCTTGGCATTGACGGCTGGGTGGATCTGAATGATGTCAACCTCGAATTATCCGAACAGCTGGAAAAACTCGCCCCGTTTGGGCCGGGCAATGAAAAACTCATCCTGGCAGTCCATGGCATCACCATCAAAGACAGGATTGAGATCGGAACGAACAAGGAGCATTTGAAATTAACGGTTGAAGATGATCGCGGCTACCATCAGGAAGTGCTGTGGTGGGATGGCGGAAATGAAGAACTCCCCGATGGACGCATTGACTTGGCGTTCACGCTGCGTGCCAGCGACTGGCAAGGTGTCCGCCGGGCACAGCTGGAGTGGGTTGATTTCCGATTACAGGATGAGAAACCATTAGAAATCAAAAGGAATAGACCGGAAGTCATTGATTATCGCTCCATTGAAAATCCGCTCGCGCTGCTCAAAACGCTTCCTGAAGAGACGGTACTGTGGGCAGAAGGACCAGATAACAAGCAAGGTAGCGGAGTGGATCGCATGAAAGTGAAAGAGACTGAGTCGCTCGCCATCTGGACCACGCCACCGTCACCGGAAGTACTGCGTGAAGTACTGGAATCGGCCAGGCCAAAGAAGGTTTATTTGTTTGCGGTTGACCCGAACCTGGACGAACCGAATGTATTTCTGGAGCGATTGACTGGATTAGTAAAATATGCCATTAACCATAAAGATGGTCAGACAAGCATATCCGAACTGGCTGCTGCCTGCGCACAAGGGGAAAAAGTAATCCGTCGCGGGGTGGATTGGTTGGTCAAACGAGGACATGTGAGTGTGGAGTCTATATCTGAGAGCCTAATCCAGATAACACTGTGCAAAGACTGTGAACCGGACCAGGAGTCTGAGAGAATTTTCTCTGAAATCCAATCATTACTCAAAGAGACATCTGCCTATCGGGCACACTTCATCAAGGCAGATAAAGAGTCGCTTCTCCCGTAAAACTGGTTACAATAGAATCATGCCTTTCGAAGAAATTCGCCACACCGCGGATTGGTCGATACGAGTCCAGGCTCCGGATTTATCCTCATTGTTTATCGAAGCAGCGCACGGCATGAACGCAATTGCCGGGATAAAACTGTCGGAAACGCCTCTGGTTGAACATGTATTTGACGCTAATTCAACTGAGCACGAGAACCTCCTCGTCTCTTTTCTTTCAGAATTGGTTTTTTACGCCGAGTACGAGAAGACGGCTTTCTACCATTTCAACATAACTATCAATGAAAACCATTTGCACGTCGATATGACGGGAGCTCCGATCCAATCCATGACCAAATCCATCAAAGCAGTGACTTATCATAACCTGGAAATCAAAGAAACACAAAAGGGATTTGAGACGGAGATTGTTTTTGATGTGTAAGGTGTCCGGGTGGATCACCAGCGGTAAAGACTGGAGGCTGACATGCGCTTAACTGATTTAAAACGCATCAGTGATGTCGAATGGGAAATCCCAAAAGTTTTCAGGCATGATATGCGCGTCCCTGTGCGGATTTTCGCTACGCGGGAATTGATTGAACAAATCCTTGACGATAAATCATTAGACCAGGCAGTCAATGCAGCGACTCTTCCGGGGCTGGTCGGTGAAGTCGTGATCATGCCGGATATGCATCAGGGCTACGGCTTCCCAATCGGGGGCGTCGCCGCGACAGAGTATCCGCGGGGTGTGGTTTCACCGGGCGCGATCGGCTACGATATCAACTGCGGCGTCAGATTGCTGGCTTCAGGGATTGAATTCGAAGCAGCCCAAGATGAGCTGGATACTCTTGCAACGCTATTGAATCAACACTGCCCGAGCGGGGTCGGCAGTCAGGGTGTTGTGCGCGTGAACATCCCCGAATTGGACAGGATTCTACGTGAAGGGGCACGGTGGGCGCTAAAGAATGGCTTCGCCACCGAAAACGACCTTGCGCGAACCGAGGAAGGCGGATGCCTCGACGGTGCGAATCCAACCAAAGTCAGCGAGCGCGCCAAACAACGAGGGCGAGAGCAGATTGGATCACTTGGTGCTGGCAATCACTTTATTGAAGTGGATGTGGTTGACCAAATCATTGATTCCAACGCTGCTTCAATAATGGGTTTACACAAGGGTTGTCTGGCTATTCAGATACATTGTGGTTCGCGCGGTCTGGGGCATCAAATATGCACCGATTATGTCCAGGATTTTCAAAATGCCGTCAGACGATATGGAATAGATCTTCCCGACCGTGAACTAGTATGCGCTCCAATGGATTCTCCAGAGGGCCAGGCTTATCTGGGCGCGATGCGAGCTGCCGCGAATTTTGCCTTCACTAATCGACAATTGCTGGCATTTTCCGTACGCCGCGCCTTTGATGAGACATTCGCTGGAAAGGTCAGAGGCTGGGAATTGGTCCAGGTCTACGATATCGCCCATAACATGGGAAAAATCGAAACCCATAATGTGAAGGGAAAAATGATCAAAGTTTGCGTTCACCGTAAGGGTGCTACGCGCGCTTTCGGACCCAATTCACCCGAACTGCCACCGGAATACCAAGCCATAGGCCAGCCAGTGCTGGTACCAGGCAGTATGGGAACCGCCTCGTGGGTATTGACAGGCACAGAAGCAAGTATGCTGCGCTCCTGGGGTTCGAGCTGCCACGGGGCGGGACGACTCATGAGCCGACATCAAGCCAAACATGAAATCCGCGGTGATCAATTGAGAAAGGAATTGGAAAGCAGGGGAATTAGAGTCCGGGCGGGAAGTCTGCCTGGCCTCGCCGAAGAAGCACCACAAGCTTATAAAGATGTAGACGAAGTGGTAGAGACCGTGACCGCTGCCGGGATCGCTAGTAAAGTTGCCCGGCTTATTCCCGTAGCCGTGATCAAAGGTTAGATGCTTCATGCTTGTTCGGGAGAACTTTCATTCTACGCAGGACGTCCAGGTAATAAAGGAGGAAAGCATGAAGAAAACAATAGTTACTGGTTTTGAAGT
>JBGOXG010000039.1:0-15087 GCA_041479025.1 Anaerolineae bacterium | reverse complement strand
GCGTCCGATGTCGACTGGCGTAGTTCATATTCCTGTTTTGCCCGTTGGAGTAGGTAGTCTACCTGGTTGGCAAATGCGTAGCGTGGATCCTTTTTGAACAGCATTTGAAAGGGGCGTTCAGCGTGTTGTTCCAATCCTCTGGCAAAGGCAGCATGCTGATATAGAGCGCGGACAAGAGTAGTCTTGCCCGCGCCCGTATTGCCCACGACTGCAATCAATTTGCTCATTAGACTTTGGCAAAATTGATTGCTGATCTAATCTGATCAATATGGCTTTCGATATGAATGGGTCCCTGGACAATTCGAACGCCCACAGTGTAGTAGCTGTCCTTACGAGCGACGAAATCGGGTGGCAGCAATTGTATGAAATTGATCGTTTCTTCACATAGGCGTTTCAATTCCTGGATCAATCCATTTGTAGTCTTATAGGCAACGATAGTCGCTTGAATTCGTGCGTCAATATTACCTCCCTCGTCATCCGCCCAACGGTCATAACCACCGACCAGATCGTCAATATAGCTTTGGAAACCTCGTTCGTTATGGATTAAATGGGCGAGGATTTCTCGTGCACACCATTCGCGGGAGTTCGGTTTCTTTGCAGCCTGCTCTTCAGAGACACCCTTAAAGCATTCTAGTAATTCACTTACTGCCATCTCGTATTTTTCCCGGGCGATCACCGCCAATTGCGCTGGCTCCCAAGGAACAACGGGCATTGGACGCTTTGAGAGCTCCATTGTCACCTTACGTTTCTCGGAACCTCGATAAAAAACGACTTCGACCTTGTCCCCGCCCTTCTTGCCATTAAGCGCAGCTGGAAGGCTTTCTGGATTATTGGTGACAGGTTTCCCTGCCATGCTAATAATCACGTCGTCACGCATAAGGCCAGCCAGGGCTGCACCCATTCCGTCTACAACGCCATCGAGACGGATTCCCTCCGTTACCGGGACATGGAGACGCATTACCTGTTCAGCGCTGAAATCTCCCGGGATGATGCCAAGCATGGGGCTGTTAACCGTGCGAATATCTTTTCCAGTCTCAAGCAGGTAAGCCAGGTTCTTTAACCCGACTGACCATTCTTCTTGAAATCCGTCCAATAGATTAATCCACTCGGGGCCATCGAGGACGGTATGAGTGATTTTCACATTTGTCCCTTCGTTTTTCGGCTCGAAGGTGATGTAGACCTGGGATGGTCCAGGTTCGTCTTTCCCGACCCATTTAAATTTAATCGAACGTTCTTTATCCACAGCGATAAATTCACCGGCAGCGTAAAAACCAGCGTTCCAGAAAAGATATATTCGTCCCCCGGGGCGAGGTGCAAGCGTGGCAAGATCGCATAGCCATTCCCGAAGCGTGGTGGCATTCGTAAAAGCATAATATACCCTTTCGGGGGCTGCGTTGATAAATTGTTCAATTACAACAGATGGCATATGGACTCCTTTCAGTGTTTATTTCAAGGTCATTATACAGGAAATCTACATTTTAGAAATAGGCTTTGAGTATTACCGGATATTTTGGTGAAGTTATGGGTAAACCCATTCTTGAAAAAGAGGTTCTAACTTACAATTGCAATGTTTTTCTGCTAGAGCTTTAAATTTATCGACAGAAGTGATATCCCAGGAATAAGATATCGAATAATCTTTGAGAAAATCATCGAAAGCTTTTTGTCCCATTCTGTCACGTAGAGCTTCCAAAAAGAGGCCGCCGCGGCCATAGACGATAGCACTATATTCATTATCTGTGTACTCTCGAACGGGTAACCCAATTGGAATTTCAGCCATGTCCACCATACTCCAACGATTTTCGAGGTTGTTCCTAAAACCTTGAGCGCCGGTAGCGCCATATCGATCAAAATAATACTGCAGCGTGGCGTACTGGGTCAACGATTCGTCCAGCCAGGGATCATTGAGCTGATCGTTGCCAACCATATTGTAAAACCACTGGTGGCCAACCTCATGCGCGACGGTGGACTCCAGATAATTTGAAACAGGCGTGTTGTTGATATTTCCGTCCGGTACCATGATTTGTTCTGTAATCGCGATGATACCGGGATATTCAATTCCGAGCGCCAGCGTGGGAGTGGTTACCAAATCCAATTCGCTGTATGGATATGGCGAAAACCTTTCCGAGAAAACCCTGAGGGCCTCACTGGCGACTTCTAGAGATGCATCTGCGCCAAGCTGGTATGAAGCGGGTGTGTAAATGCTCACTATAACCCCATTGGTTGTTATACTGGTTTTTATGATAACACGCTTGCAAAGTGCCTCCAGATCACCGGCATCGTGAGAGGTTAGCAATACTCCAACATTTTCCACCTGACTCATCGTGCGTATCGTGTCCCGGATATGTTGTTTCGCAACAACGTCCAGCCCGATGGAAGGTTCGTCGAGTAATAATAGCTTTGGTTTATGCAACAATGAGGCTGCAACTTCACAACGCATACGCTGGCCAAGTGATAATTTTCTCACTGGCGTTTCGAGCAATTCATTTAATTCGAACGCCTCAGAAAGAAAGCCGATTCTTTGCTTGATATCACGGTCTTCTATCTCATATATTTTACCGAACAGATAAAAAGTGTCGATCGCCGGCAGGTGATACCAGAGTTGTGGGCGTTGGCCAAAAACCGTGCCAATATGATAAGCCAATTCGCGGCGTTGATCCCAAGGTATGTAACCGAGCACTTTCGCCTCGCCGCCGCTAGGAAAAAGGATTCCAGTTAAAATTTTAATGGTAGTGGATTTTCCCGCCCCATTAGGACCAATAAACCCAAGAAGTTCCCCCGACTCCATTGAAAATGAGAGACCACGCACGGCTTCAATAGCCTGGTAATCGGGTTTAATCAACGAGCGTAACGTTCCCCGCATTCCGCCTGATTTGCGCTTGGACCTGAACGTCTTTTGCAGATTATTGACTTCGATGGCTGCCATGCTATTATTGTATATCAAGTGAATGATTAGGATGTTTAGAAATGTCTACTCAGGATATTATTGCTATCCCTGCTGGATTGATTGAAATCCTGAGGGCGATTCAAAGTGTGGCCGTGCTCACCGGGGCTGGGATCTCACAAGAATCGGGTTTGCGGACCTTTCGAGATGCGCAAGATGGTTTGTGGGCTCAGTACAAACCTGAAGACCTGGCTACCCCCGAGGCTTTTTTACGCAATCCCAGACTCGTCTGGGATTGGTATGTATTGCGCCGAGAACGGGCAATTTCCGTTCAACCGAACCTGGGTCATTATGCGCTTGTGGAAATGCAGAAATGGATACCAAAATTCACACTGATCACGCAAAATGTGGATGGATTGCACCAAAAAGCTGGCAGCACAGGTGTAGTCGAATTGCACGGAAACATTCAGCGAGTGAAATGCTTCTTGTGCGGGGAGCAAGCCACAAAGTGGGAAGATCAGGGCGTTGATGTTCCGCGTTGTAAATTTTGCGGCGGATTTCTACGCCCTGATGTGGTTTGGTTCGGTGAGCAACTTCCAAATACTTCACTCAATATTGCTGTTCAGGCATCCAGAAATTGCGAGGCTTTCTTTTCAATTGGCACATCGGGTCTGGTGCAACCTGCCGCGTCTTTGGCTTATGCTGCTAGGAATCGAGGTGCAGTAGTCGTTGAAATCAATCTTGATTCTACTTCTCTCACGCCAAAGGTAAATTTCTTCCTGCATGGAAAATCCGGGGAGTTACTGCCCCAACTGGTCAAATCTACCTGGGGGTAATGCTATTCCAATAAAGATTTGCACTTTTCCATGCAGGCATTCCAGCATATATCCAATTAGCCGAATTATTCATTTGACTCTTAATATGCAAAAATCTGATTATCGCAACATGCGGGAGGCAACCTGATTTGCGATATCTTGTGGTGTCTGTGCTCTTTCACCCATGATAGCCGGTGCCTGGCTTTGACGGTCAAAATAACTTTTCATCGCTTTCTGCCCGGCTGTTACGAGTAATTCCCGCCGCTTGTCGCTCATATCAAATTCAGTCGTTCCGTAGCCTTTGGCGGGTAACCGGACAACTAGATTTTCAAATGTAGTAATGACCGCTTTGTCACGCGCTTCGAGCATAGTATTGACCAATCCTCCAATCCGCCGAACAGTCTTGAGCCCAGAGATATCAATACCGCCAGTGGATTTAGGAGCTGTGTCAGTCCCCTCAACCGGGAGTGTCTCATCAATTAACAAGCCTAGGACATTATCGCTCGTCTTCGGTCCCATCAGTGAAGTAATGGTAGGCAGATCTGATAAGAAAAGTTCGATGGGAAAGTTGGAAAGAACACCTCCATCAACAATGGAATGACCTGAAATATCTTGGTCACGGTATTTTCCCCATTCGTTTTGCCAGACTACTTCCTGCCATAGCAAAGGTATGCTCATGGACATCCGTACTGCCCACGTTACCGGGCATTGAGGCGCGGTGCGATGATTGAGTGCCAGCATCATATGCCAGGTCGTATCTGTTACGCAAAGGGTGAGATCTCTGCCCGTTGCTTGAAAAAATTCTTCGAAAGTCATTTTACTGAAATTGCGTTTTTTCCCGCCGACTGAACCGGAATCCAATTTTCCGCAAAGCCATTCAACGAAAAGGTCCGCAGAAAACCAACCACCAAGTTCCACAAAAGAAACGATGTGCCTGGCCGGAAGCTCCTCTCCAAAATAAGATAGCAAGGAACGTTTTATGGTTTTTTTCAGGAAATCCGGAAAGAAGGGGATGTTAAATCCATCAAGAATGGAACTGATATCCCCATTGTCTATCACTTTTTCCGGGATAGGTGCAGGGGGTGACATAAAATCGCTAAAGACTGATTTCCCATTCTTTTTTTCACCCAGGGCATCCAGCATCTCGACGATCGTGTAGCCGGCGGCAACCATTGCTGCGGTAATTGCTCCAGCTGATGTCCCCAGCAAGCGGTTATAAGAATGCCCGCGGCTCTCGAACTCTTTTAAGGCACCAACAAAAACCATTCCTTTGGCGCCTCCACCTTCAAAGACCAGATCGTATTTCATAGCAACCTCCTTGGCGTTCGAATACGATAATTGTGATCATAATAAGATAATACTACAACCCGATATGATTCACAACAGATAAATTCGAAGAATATTTATCCTCCGACTCTTCACCGCCAGAGGGTGTTAATTGCAGATCTTATTTCTAACCGATCATCATTCCACTTAATGGAGGTACGGTTACGGGAAGTTTTCCTTTGGTTATAGAGAATGGGCGATGGTCAAGCAACGACCGCACGGCGCGTCCATCCAACCAGTTCAATGATTTCACCGGAATTTGAAGATCATGTTTTTCCCCACTAGTATTCATAATCACGAGAGTTTTTTCTTCCCCAAGGGTTCGAGCGAATACATAGTCCCCTTTTTCATTTCTCATCATCACGCGAAAATAATCCCCTCGCCTAAGGGACGGACGTAGCTTTCTGGCAGCGATCAGCTCCCTTACCCAGGGCTGCAAATCCCCTTTCCAGTTGGCTGGATCCCATGGAAAAGCTCCGCGACATTCGGGATCTTTCCCGCCTTCGAGTCCTACCTCATCACCATAATAAATTGCAGGGGCGCCCGGATATGCAAATTGAAAAAGAAAAGCGAGTTTTAGTTTTTCGAGATTTCCATCCAGTGCAGTAAGTATTCTTTCAGTGTCGTGCGACCCGAGAGGTACATACATTGCGTACACGTTCTCTGCTGGATAAATTTTCAATAAGCTTTCTACGCTGTCCGCAAAATGAGAAGCGTTTTCCCTCCCCATTAGAAATTCAATTAATGCGTTCTTAACGGGGTAATTCATTAATCCATCGAAATGAGAGTCATTTGCCCAGCGGGGGTCGGCATCCCAGATTTCTCCAAAAATATATGCTTCACGGTTAGCGCTTTTAACAACATGCCGAAATTCAGCCCAAAAATTATCATCGTCAATCTCATTGGGCACGTCCAGGCGCCAACCATCAGCACCGCGTTCGATCCAGTAACGCGCAACCCCCAAAAGGTATTTACAGACATCTGGATTGCTTGTGTTAAATTTAGGGAGGCTTTTATGATTCCACCATCCCGAATAATTAATAGCCTCTCCAGGAGTAAACGCATCGAGTGGAAAACGGTGGATGTGGAACCAATTCTTATAGGGTGAGTGTTCGCCGTTTTCCAAGACATCGTTGAAAGCAAAGAAACCACGCCCACAATGGTTGAAAACCCCATCCAGTACCACGCGGACATTATTTCGGTGGGCAATGTCCATCAAAGCGTTGAAATCTGCCATGTCACCAAGCTTCGGATCAATCTTGTAATAATCGCTGGTGTTATAGCGATGTGTCGATGGGGACATGAAAATTGGATTCAGATAAAGCGCATTGACTCCCAACTCAAGCAAATAATCAAACCGCCGGATGATCCCGCGGATGTCGCCGCCTTGAAAATCCCATAAAGTAGGTTTTGTCCCCCATTTTTGTGTATGGACCGGATCGTTGGATTTATCTCCGTTTGCGAAACGGTCAGGAAATATCTGGTAGAAGATTGAGTCTTGCACCCAATAGGGGATCGACACGGTAATTCCTCGAAGGAGAGATGTGATGTAAATTGAGAGTTTTACCGATGAAGAGCTTCCCAGCCGGCATATTTCGCGGTGTTTCCAAGCTCCGCTTCAATTCGCAGGAGCTGGTTGTATTTTGCAACACGGTCTGACCGGGCAGGTGCACCTGTCTTGATCTGACCCATGTTGAGCGCTACGGCCAGGTCTGCAATCGTGGAGTCTTCGGTTTCTCCAGAGCGATGCGAGGTCACTGCCCGCCACCCGGCGCGGTGGCATGCTTCAACCGCTTCGATGGTTTCCGTCAGAGTTCCGATTTGGTTTAATTTTACAAGAAGCGCATTTGCAGCATTTTCTTTGATTGCTTTTCGCACACGTTCTGGATTCGTCACGAGCAAGTCGTCGCCCACAATCTGGATCTTATTGCCCAATTCCTTCACCATTAGTTTCCAGGAATCCCAGTCGTCCTGTGCCAAGCCATCTTCAATGGAAATGATCGGATATTGGTTAACCCAGCTTTTCCAGAAATCAACCATTTGAGAACCAGTTAATTTCTTCCCTTCCTTTCTAAGGTTATAAGTCTTGGAATCTTCGTCATAAAGTTCCGAGGCTGCTGGATCCAAGGCGATCGCTACGTCCATATTCGCGCCTGCTTTGAAACCTGCTTTTTCAATCGCCTCTAATATGACCTCCACCGCCTCGTTGTTCGCCTTTAGGGCTGGCGCGTAACCGCCCTCATCGCCAACAAGTGTGGTATAGCCTTTTAATTTTAAAACTGATTTAAGTGCATGGTAAATTTCTGCGCCCCAACGCAATCCTTCCGTGAAGGAAGGTGCACCGCATGGCATAACCATAAATTCCTGTGCATCGGTCGATTGCCAGCCGGTATGCGCCCCACCATTCAAAATGTTCATCATGGGAACCGGCAATATATGGGCATATACGCCCCCAATATAGCGGTAAAGCGGAAGTCCGAGCGAATTAGCCGCAGCTTTAGCTACTGCAAGGCTTACGCCAAGTATTGCATTAGCGCCCAGCTTTGATTTATTCGGGGTGCCATCCAATTCGAGCAATGCCAGGTCGATGCCTCTTTGATCCGTCGCGTCCCATCCGAACAACTCATCAGCGATGGGATTGTTGACATTTTCAACTGCCTTAAGAACGCCCTTTCCAGAATAGCGCTTCTTATCACCATCGCGTAATTCAAGAGCTTCGTGGACTCCGGTTGACGCTCCCGATGGGACAGCAGCTCGTCCCCATGCGCCATCCGCCAGGATGACTTCTACTTCAACGGTCGGATTCCCCCGAGAGTCCAAAATTTCCAGGCCAGTGATCGTTTCGATTGTCGAATCCATGTGTTTATCTCCTTTTAAGAGTATGATATCAATTGATTAAAAACCAATGTAGTATAACGTATTTTTCCCTATACTACGTCTCGTTCATTTTTAAAAGAACCAATTTAGACCAGATATCATCAAGTTTGGTAAAATTATTCCAAGTATCTGGTTATTGTTAATTGGAGTTAGAATTGTCCCCTGCTGATTTGCCATACCACGATCCCCGCGATGAGATGACCTTTGTTTTTCGTGAGACTTTGATCCGCAAAATCACAGTTATCGTGGTTGGTACCATTCTAAAAATGTTTATGGTATTGCATGTTGATGGTCTTGATAATCTGCCTCAACACGGGGCTTGTATATTGGCTGCGAATCATCTTACAACCCTTGATGTTTTTCCCATGCAGTTAGCACTGCCTCGCCCGTTGTTTTTTATGGCAAAAGCGGAGTTGTTTAAGAGAAAATTCGTTAGCTGGTCGATTCGCCAGTTGGGTGCATTCCCAGTCCATCGCGGCGCGAGTGATCAATGGGCATTAATACATTCCCGAAAGGTTTTGGACAATGAATTGGTGCTCGCAATTTTTCCGGAGGGCACACGTTCTAAGGGAAGAGGGCTTTCAGTTGCCAAAACTGGCGCAGCCCGTTTGGCGATTGAAAAGAATGTACCGATCCTTCCGCTTGCAATCAGTGGCAGCCAGAACCTCTTCAAGAGATTCCCCCATCGCGTACACGTCTATATCAATATCTGCTCCCCTCTTCACCCTGAGCCTGATGACGACCCTCTTTCTTTAACTGATCATGTGATGTTTGCCCTGGCGAGAAAGTTACCACCCGAATTGAGAGGAGTTTACACTAATGCACCGTCGGGATTTGATCTATGATTACTTTTAAGGACGAATTTGATATTCGTTCATTGTGGGTAATTCTCCTCAGCAGTACTCGTCATTTGCTCTTTTTAATTCTTTTTACGATACCTGCTTTTTCTTTGGCAGCTTTTACCAATCCGACAAAAAGAGGGTGGGGTCGGTTGGGACGGGATAGAAATTCAGGATGGAATTGACTCGCGACCATGTAGGGGTGGTCGCCGATTTCGGCAATTTCAACGAGTTTACCGTCTGGTGACATACCGGAAAAAACCATACCGCCCCTTTCAAATTCTTCCCGAAATGCATTGTTGAATTCAAAACGATGCCGGTGACGCTCTTCGACATTTGGAACTGCATACGCAGCTGCAGCTTTTGTACCCGGCTGGAGTACGCAGGGATATAGGCCCAGCCGCATCGTCCCGCCCATATCGGTGACTGATCGTTGGTCAAGCATTAGATCGATGATGGGTACGCTAGTGCCTTTGTCAAACTCTGTGGAATTGGCATCTTCATGTCCGAGGACATTTCTGGCAAATTCAATACACATGAGTTGCATGCCGAGGCACAATCCCAGATAAGGTATTTTCTTTTCGCGTGCGTATCGAGCAGCGATGATCTTGCCTTCGGTCCCGCGAGAACCAAATCCGCCCGGGACGATGATTCCATCCGCCTGTTCCAACACCTCCCAGCCTCTTCCTTTTTCAAAATCAGATGAATGCACCCAAAGGATTTGAACTTCTACTCCCGAGGCAAGTGCTGCGTGTTTAAGCGACTCTCTCACTGACATATAGGCATCATGAAGTTCAACATATTTACCAACCAGGGCTATCTTTATCATCGGTTTGGATTTCTTCACATCTGCGACAAGTTTTTCCCACGTCTTCCATTCGGGTTTTTGACGTGAAGTCAGACCGAGTTTTTCAACCACGTACTCACCAATCCCGGCCTTTTCAAGCAGAAGCGGGACTTCATACAGCACTTTTGTGGTGGTCATTGGAACAACGGCTTTTTTCTCCACATCGCAGAAGAGTGCAATCTTGTCACACAGGTCGTCCGTTATGGGGTAGTCTGAACGGGCAATGATCATGTTGGGGGAGATACCTATCGAACGTAGTTCAGCCACAGAATGCTGGGTTGGTTTTGTTTTCAATTCGTCCGTCGCGCCGATATAGGGCAGCCAGGTTACATGGATAAAAAATGTGTTGTCGCGACCAATCTCAGTGCGCAATTGCCTTAATGCCTCAAGAAAAGGAAGAGATTCGATATCGCCTACAGTTCCACCGACTTCGACCAAAACAATTTCTGCTTTCATTGCTTTTTCAACCATGAGAATCCGGCGTTTGATCTCATTTGTAATATGCGGGATGACTTGAATTGTGCCCCCCAGGTAATCGCCACGCCGTTCTTTTTGGATCACTTCAGCATAGACCTGCCCGGTGGTAAAATTGCAAACTTTGCTAAGACGAATATCGATAAACCGTTCATAGTGCCCGAGATCAAGATCGGTCTCCGCACCGTCATCGAGCACAAACACTTCTCCGTGTTGATAAGGGGACATCGTTCCTGGATCCACGTTAATATAGGGATCAAGTTTCTGAACCGCAACAATGAATCCACGTTGCTTGAGAACCCGCCCAAGCGCTGCTGCGGTTACGCCCTTTCCAACTGAACTTACCACGCCACCCGTGAAAAAGATATATTTAGTGGTCATTTACACCTCAATATGATGCATAAAAGAGAATCGGGTATCTATTAATAGCGAAGTGGGGAGGGAGCCTGGTAAGCGCCCTCCCCACTTGGGTAGACGAAATAATGGGTTGAAGGGATGTTTACTTTTCTGTCTCATCCTACCAGTTTTAGCAAATCTTCAGAGGCACGTCGCATTTCAAGGAATATTAAACCTAGTTTGGCTTCTTGTCTTGCCAGGGCTGTTAATACGGCTTCATCGCCTACGGCTGTCAGGATAATGTACCCTTTTGTTCCTTTGATGTAGACCTGCTCTAGGGAACCGCGACCCAACTCTGTGGCAATTCGTTCTCCCAGGGAGAGCATAGCTGCGGACATGGCTGATACTCGATCCTCTTCCACATCAGCAGGAAGAGCAGATGCCATGATTAATCCGTCTACGGAAACGACAGCTGATGCTTCTATATCGGGAGAGGCGGCTTGCATCGCTCGCAGGCGATCCACCATTTGTTGGCTGCGGGATTTACTCATTTCGAGTTCTCCGGGAGGTATGACTTATGGAACGCACCATGAGATTATACGCTAAAAAAATAAATGTGACCAATAATCAAACAAAATAAGCATGGTTTAATTAATATAGTACAGAGTAGATATGTTTACTCTGTATTTTGATAATTAGGCGCCTCTTTGGTGATAACCACATCGTGTGGATGGCTTTCAATTAATCCGGCATTTGTGATTCTCACCAGCCTGGTATTGGTCCTTAGATCATTAAGAGACTGTGCTCCTGCATAACCCATGCCAGAGCGTAATCCTCCGATCAATTGGTAGATAAAGTCGCGGAGAGTTCCTTTGAAGGGTACACGGCCTTCAATTCCCTCTGGAACCAGCTTGCCCGAGTTGTCCTGGCCGCTGCCGTAGCGATCTTTACCATACCCTTGCATTGCGCCCATCGACCCCATTCCCCGATACTCTTTAAAACGGCGTCCTTCAAATATGACTGAATCTCCTGGAGATTCATCCAACCCAGCCAGTAGCGAGCCGAGCA
This sequence comes from Anaerolineae bacterium, assembly GCA_041479025.1. Classification (GTDB taxonomy): domain Bacteria; phylum Chloroflexota; class Anaerolineae; order Anaerolineales; family Villigracilaceae; genus JBGPQJ01. The sequence goes on along the minus strand of JBGOXG010000039.1, from coordinate 3,624 downwards.
TGACCGTATCCGCGCCAGCAACAATCGCCTTCACGATATCACCCGAATATTTGATTCCTCCATCACCGATAATCGGTACGCTGTGTTTATGGGCTTCCTGGGCGCAAGCATATATGGCGCTTAGCTGTGGCAGACCTGCGCCTGCGACTACGCGCGTAGTGCAGATCGAACCTGCTCCAACGCCGACCTTGACTGCATGTGCGCCTGCTTCTATGAGAGCTCTCGTGCCCTCTGCCGTGACGACATTTCCTGCGATTAGTTGAAGGCGAGGAAATGCCTTGCTGATTCTTTTTATTGCATTGATAACACCTTTTGTATATCCATGGGCAGTATCAATTGCGACAATGTCCACGCCGGCATCTATTAATTTCCCTACCCTTGATTCCAGATCTGCTCCCACACCCACTGCGGCACCCACTCGTAGCCGGCCTCGCTCGTCCTTGGCCGCATTGGGATGTTCTATCTCAGTCAAAATATCTTTGACGGTCAGTAAACCTTTCAGATGCCCCCCTTCATCTACCAGTAGAAGTTTCTCTATACGGTGTTTTTGTAGCACTATTTTGGCTTCAGCGGTGGAAATACCGACTGGGGCAGTAACCAGTCGAGGTTGGGGGGTCATGAATTCGCTTATTGGAAGACCGAAGTCTTTGGATTCAACAAATCGAATATCACGATTGGTCAAGATCCCGACAAGTGTTTTTTCTGCATCCACGATGGGTACGCCGGATATCTTGTAGTGTGCCATGATATCCTCTGCCTGCTGCAGGGTGGCGTCGGGGGGCAATGTCACCGGATCGCTGATCATGCCTGCCTGAGAGCGTTTCACCTTATCGACTTCTGTTGCCTGCTGATCTGCTGACATGTTTCGGTGAATAATCCCTATTCCACCTTCGCGTGCCAGAGCAATTGCGAGTCGCGCTTCTGAGACGGTGTCCATCGCAGCGGAAACAATAGGGATGTTCACCTGGATATCCCGGGTCAATAATGCGCTGACATCAACTTCGGAGGGGAGCATTTCGCTATATCCCGGTACAACCAGGACATCATCAAACGTAAGGGCTTCATTTGAGTTATTGAAAAGCGATTCGTTCATTATCACCCTCACTAGAATACACAATGATTCTTTGGCACTATTATTCTATCATTATCCAGGAAAGTTTTATGAAAATCTCATTTCATGTTAGACTTAACGATTGCATCTTTTCGATATTCGAGATGGAGATTGTGAGACAGTCCACCGTGAATCGCTCCGTCATGCTGCTCTGGCTGCTTATGCCGGTCGTTTTGCCTACCTTCTCGACTTTTCACCCGTCAATAGTGGCGACACAAAGAGTTAAACCAACAGCGACGTTTACTTCTACGTCCACTGAAACATCTACCGTTACCCCAACCGATTCTTTAAATGTATTTGAGACTCCCTTTACCTCGACGCCAGATCCTCAGAAGATATATATTTCTGAACCATTAGAAGGGAGTGTAGTTTACGGAGAGGTGAATCTCTTGGGAAAAACTGCGGTCACGGGTTTTTCTCGATATGAAGTGGAGTTTGCCTATAACGCAAATCCCACTGATACCTGGTTTCTAGTCACACGCAACGAACAGCCCGTAACCGAAGGTGTACTGGCAGTATGGGATACGAGTGGTCTGACTGATGGCGATTATGAACTTCGGGTAAGAGTATATTTTATGGACGGCTCCACGCGAGATGCTTTTGTGAAGGGAATTAGGGTTCGCAATTACACTGCAACTCACACTCCGGTTCCGACCTCTACGGTCAAGTCATTGCCAACGAATATTCCGACTATAACTTTGACAAATATACCTTCGCCTTATCCTGCACCTTCACCGTTTCCATCCAATTCAGCTTCAGTATCTACTTTGCAGATTTGGTACAACCTGGGCCGCGGCGCAGCAGTATCAATAATCTTTTTCGCGGTATTTGGATGGCTCATCCGCCTTCGGAACAAGAAACCATGATTCCCACATGAGTGATAATCTCCCCTTACTAATAATCGGTCTTGGTAATCCAGGCCGCGAATACAAGGAAAACCGGCACAACATTGGGTTTATGTTGGTAGACCGGCTGGCAGTGCGCCTTGATGCACGTACCATGAGGGTGCAATCGAAAGCAATTGTCATCTCGTCCCTATGTGAGGGTCGAAAACTAATCTTAGCCAAACCTCAAACATACATGAATCTCGCAGGGATTTCCATGCAGGGATTGATGCATTTTTATAAGTTACCCCTCATTAATTTGCTGGTTGCGCATGATGATCTGGATCTACCCTTTGGAACACTGCGTATTCGCCCCGGCGGTGGCCCGGGTGGGCAAAAGGGCGTTGGAGACATTATCAACCGATTGGGGACTCAAGATTTTGCTAGATTGCGCATAGGCATTGATCGACCACCTGGACGGATGGATCCGGCTAATTATGTGCTTCAGGATTTTCCATCAAGCGATTTGATTGCCCTTTCGCAAGTTCTGGACAGGGCCGCTGATTCGGCGCTGACCTGGATCAGGGAAGGGTTGGACTCGGCCATGAATAAATTCAACGGGACACCAGTGCTTTAGAAATAAGAGGGTTATCGAAAGTCTCGAATTATCGTGCGAACCTTTTTATCCTTATGGACTTAATCCTTAACAAAATTCGTTCGACGACAGAATATCAGGAATTCCTGAAAATTATACAGGAAAATATCCACACTCCTGGCCTCGGGCTTCCACGTTCGGTACGACTGCCGCTCGTGTGTGCATTACAGGGTGACATAAAGCGTCCGATTGTATTGCTCACTGATCGCGCTGATCATGCCCTCTCCCTTTTCGATGAACTGGCATTCTGGGCACCGGAATCACAACGCTACCTTTTTTCAGAACCTAACCCGCTTTTTTATGAAGATGCCGCCTGGGGGAATTCCACCCGGCGAGAACGGTTATTGACGCTCACCGCTCTCTCAAACTATCATCTTCCATTTTCTGACAAACCCGCATCGCCTCCCATCATCGTTACCAGCGCGCGAGCTGCGATGACTCGCACCATCCCCCGCCGAGAGTTCCTCAAGGCGAGTAAACGCCTGTCTCTTGGGCAGACAATCCAACCTGAGGCCCTGTTGCATACCTGGGTCGAGCTCGGTTACCAGGCCGTAGATACGGTCATCGAGGCTGGTCAATTTTCCCGGCGGGGGGGCATACTGGACATCTGGGTTCCCGCGGAACCTTTGCCGTCCCGTTTGGACTTTTTTGGGGATGAGATCGAGACTATCCGGCGCTTCGACCCCGCTTCTCAGCGCACAGTTGTCAAGCTGGAATTCATCCTGGTGACTCCTGCCCGGGAATTTATTGTTCCTGAAGACTCTCCTTTCGCTCATCCTCAGACAGGCGTTCCCGAAACATCGGAATTTCACATCCCATTGATACATTCTAATACTGCCAGCTTTCTGGACTATCTGCCACCTCGTTCGTTGGTTCTCGTGGACGACCTTGGCATGGTCGAAAGCATGGTCTCCGAAGTGGAAGAACAGGCGGTCAAATTCAGACAGGAATGTATAGAGGAAAGGACGCTTCCGGCTGATTTTCCTGTCCCATACATTTCATGGTCAGAGTTGTTTGATAACCTGCAGAGCCAG
>JBGOXG010000184.1:0-4663 GCA_041479025.1 Anaerolineae bacterium | reverse complement strand
CGGATGCAGCCTCGGCTGCCTCGCGTGCCAAAGAGCTCATCCTGAAGAAGGGTTGATGAGAAATTGATTTCACTCGGACCCCTTTAGGGACTTTTGAATGATTGGCCATGACTTCTGGCATTGTCTTTGACATCAAGGAATTCGCCATCCATGACGGGCCCGGCATCCGTACGACCGTGTTTCTGAAAGATTGTCCCTTGTCTTGCACGTGGTGCCATAATCCCGAAGGGCAATCGCGCTAGCTAGTTCCGGGAATTCATTTGGAGCTTGGATCATTTGGATAAGAGGAAGGCATCCGCATCGGTTTCGGTCATGACATTTATAAGACACTTAACGGATTGGCGCGGCTCGAGACGTTTTTAAAGAAGGTGGCATAAGGATTTTGCTTCGTTCATCTTGTTATTCAGTGGGCTTTCTCAAAAGGATTGTAATTCCACTCGAATACAGCTAATATAAATAAACGAATTCATGCGAATGGTGTTACTTAATTAGAGTTAAGAGACGTATTTATGAACGATTCGTTTTTTCGCTTGCTGGCAGACCTGCTCAACGATATTTATTGGAGAGGGACACTGCTCGGTGAGCAAAACCTCCCGAAAGGGAATCCGGCAGTATTCGTCGCAAACCACCTTGGTCCAAAAGGACCGATTGGCTCAGTTTGCACCCTGCCGGTTAGAGTTCACCCCTGGATTAAAGGGGATATGCTTGATCCGGCAAAAGCCCCTGATTTTTTACGCCTGGATTTTATTGAACCAGTGCTGAAATTCCAATCCCCATTGAGTCTCAAGGTGGCTCTTTGGTTATCGAAGATTACAGTTCCCCTAATGAGCGGGATCGGATGTATACCCGTTTATACGGATTATGATGATCTTCAGGAAACCCTGAGGCTCAGTGTAGGGTTGCTCGTGCAAGGACAGCATTTGCTAATATTCCCGGAGGATCCTGACCTCCCGATGGATAAGGTCTCCAAGATGCGTCCCTTCCGCAAGGGATTGGTTCGTGTGGGGGAAAGTTACTATCAGGAGACTGGAAATATCCTGGATTTCTATCCTGTTGCCGTCCACGAGTCGGGATGTGTCCGACTGGGTAAACCGATCCAATATAGACCGTTCAACCCACCTGCGTTCGAGCGGCTTAGAATTAAAAATCTACTTGAACAAACCATCCGCCGGATGTACCTTGAGATGTCCGATAATCACTTCTGGCGTTTCCCGCTTACAAAATCGGAAAGTGTCCATTAACTAGAATGGGCTGATCAAAGTCAATTCACAAATCAATCCCCCCACTGCCTTCGCCATTAATTTAAATATCTCCAACGGAACACTTTTGGACTCCTCCGGCCGCAGCTACAAGGCATCCACCGGGCATTTAATGACACAGACTCCGCAGCCCATGCACTTTGCTTCGTCCACCGCTGAGATTCCTTCCTCGGTGGAGAGCGCCTCTAACTGGCAGTAAGAAGCACAGCTTCCGTAGCTGATGAACAGCTCTTCGTTGATCTGCATGAAAATACCGGAGGAGACCAGCATGGGCGTGCCATTCTGGTGAGCGAGCATCGCACCGCAGCAGTAGTTGCAGATGGCATAGAAACGGCCTATCACCGCATCCTTGAAAATGCGAAATGGACATGACCGCGTTCGTCCTCGGCCTTGATGATGGCGACGGCTTCAGCCTCAAGGGTCCAGGTGAGTTTTGTGTTGCCGTATATTGTCTCCAACCAGAACGTCGCCTGGGCGATAAGAGGTATTTCGGCGTTCCAACCGAACTGGTGGTTGCCTCGAAAACATTACATTCATTTGGGATGACCAATTCTCTCCCGAGAATTTTGGCTTTGTGTGCCCATTGGGTACCGAGCTTGGCGGGGATATCGGAGAGACTGACGAGTTCCGTGAGGCCTCCCACACAGTCGGCATGGTGAAATACATCAATCAATGCGGCGAAAACTTTTTCTAGCGAGAAGTTGAACATATCCGAGGATTCTACTTTCGTGGGATTTCTCCTGTTCTGATTGGTACGCCTCACACTTGCCCACGCTCATGCTATGCTGGTTAGAGTGTCAATAGAAAGGGGAGCGCCATCGTCGTTCGGCGCTCCCCTTTAGCCTATATTACGTTGGGGTTACTTGTGGATGATAATATTACCTCCACCAAGCGCAGTGGTCGGGTCGGCATTTACGGGGGCGCCCATCTGATTGTCATAGACGACGGCGTTGCCGTTGTCCATATCCCAGATGCGAAGGCGGAACTTGTCGACGCCACCTCGGCCATTGATTTGTCCGTCAATGACCGTCAGCATGAAGCCATAGTGGCCGCTTCTATTAATGGTGCCTTCGCCTTTGATCTGGGCTTTTTTACCTGCCACCACCAGCCACTGGTAACTGCTAGAATGGAAGTGTAGATCGCCGGTTTTGAACTTGGCTTTTTTACCTGCCACCATCAGCCACTGGTAACTGCTAGAATGGAAGTGTAGATCGCCGGTTTTGAACTGGAACTCGATGTTGCCATCCGGTATGGATTGACCTTTCTTGTACTTGGCCACAAAGCTGAAGATGACTTTGCCGGTTAGGGATGGGTCAGCCGCGTAAGCGCCCGCCGGTGAGTTGATCCAACCGCTGCCGATGACGAGACCGCCGTTCGGATCGTAGACGACCACGTACTGGTAGACGGATTCATTGGAAGCAGCTCCATCCTTATCGGTCACGGTCAGCCTGAGGGTGTAGACGCCCGACGTGCTGTAGCTGTGACTTTCGCTTGCCGTGCCATTGCCGCCTGTTTCGCTGATCGTGCCTGCCGAAGTAGTGCTATCGCCCCAATCCCACGCGGCCGTATGTGTATCGAGTGTGCCGGGGTCGGTGAAGGAGGCGCTGGTGTTGATGGACGTTCCCACCGGGACCAGGACCTGGTCAATAGAAATACCGCCCAGGGTTGGAGCCACGTTATTGACTGTGACGCTCAGGGCATTGGCCCGGTCCAGGAAGGTGCCGTCCTCGTCGGTCAGGTTCACGGTGATGGCGTAGCTATTCGGGCCATCACTGTAGGTGTGCGTTTGGACGCCGTTGCTACTGTAGCTGTCGGTGTTGCCGTCGCCCCAGTGAACGATGTAGGACGCGACCGTGTCCGTGCCCGGATCGGTGACCGCGTCCAAGGTCAGACTGTAGGGCGAGCCTTCATTGACGTTGGTGGCTCCGCTGATGGCGATGGTCGGCGCGACGTTATTGACTGTTACGACCGTTGTGTACTCGGTAGCCCCGTTGTCCTTATCCACTATTTTGCCGCTAACGATGTAGCTGCCGTTATCGGCAAAGGCACAACTCGTAGAGTCGCCCGTTCCACTTGTGGCATATGTCGCCGCAGCTAGCGAGCCGCCATTACAGTCGAAGGCATAGTGGAAGCCAGCACCTGTGTCGTCGCTGGAAGGATCGGAAGCACCGCTGAAGGACACAACCGCCGAGCCGCCTTCGCCAATCGGGCCATCGTTGCCCAGACTGGCAGTCGGAGCCACATTGCTGACGGTCACGCTGGCGTCGCTGGTAACCGCCGCATTGATATTGTCACTAACCGTGAGCGTGGCAGTGAAGCTGCCGTTGTCGGTACAGGTCAGGTTGGGGTTGAGGGTGTTGAGGTAGTCGAAGCTGCATAGAGCCGAATCCACACCCCAACTGTAGGTGAGCGTGTCCCCATCCGGATCCGAGGCGCTGGCTCCGCTCATTGCGATGGCTGAGCCTTCATTTCCGCTGTAAGGACCACCGGTGCTTGCGGTTGGAGTTGCGTTACTCGGTCCACGAACCAGCCAGGTTTCCCAACAACAATTAGACACTGGCGTATTTCCGCTGATCCCTGCGGGGAGCCCGCCCACTGGAGCTGATCCGTAAAAGCCATTTACAGCGTCGCTCCAGTCACAATGGTTAAAGGTAAGGTCGAACCACGGAGAAGCACATATGTCGGGGTTCCGGAAGGCACTAACAGGTGGGCGAAGGGTCCATTGAGCTTGCGTGGCAAAATTAAAGCCATCTTTACCTATGAGAATACCACTGGTGCATCCGTTTAGCGCGCACGGGCTAGCCCAAACCCATTCCAGCCCGTTATACGTTACGATCACAGAGGCCGGGACCGGTTGCCCAAGTTGGGACTGGTCGGTAAATGTCGAACTAGCGAGCACGACACCGTCTGATGAAATGACCTCGACGGTGTATGCGCCTACTTGCCCGGCATATGTGCCATCAGCAAGCGATGTTGGGCTCCCAGGGATCGTTCCTGACAAGGTATAACTCATCGTGAACTCTCCGTTACTGTCTGTGGTGACTACGTCAGGGCCTGGAGAGCCTGCACCATTCCCAGACAGAACGGAACCATCGGGGGAAATAACTTTGACCGAAAGAACTTCTCCGCAGCCAAAGCCGGAGCCGGAGATTGTAGCTGTTTCAAATGCACCATAGTCGGCCTTATCTGTACCTACTACCGGTGAGCCGATGCCACAGGCAGCTGCGGCCGGCGCTACGTTTGCCGAAGCCATGATAATCATCAAGATACCAACCAGCAAATATTGAAGTTTGTGTTTACTAGCTAACATGGTTCAATTCTCCTTATAAATTTTTGATAAATGAATTGACTACGCATGCAGTTGTTCCCGCCTGTGCGGTATAACCCACTAAGGGTTATTGTTG
>JBGOXG010000103.1:0-7975 GCA_041479025.1 Anaerolineae bacterium | reverse complement strand
GGCTGCACCGCCTGTTGACTTGGCCGGGCTCAAGCCGGAGTCTGCTCTCTCGGGAAAGGAGGCGCGATGATATGACCTGTTGTTGGATGCCCAATGGGGAAGAGGTCGTTTTCAAGGAATGGGAATTGAAATTTCATCTGACGTGAGGTGTTTTCGCGAGCCTCGAAAATTCATTTTTCACTAATGGGAAAAGGAGAAAATAAGATGAAACAAAAAAGTCGTCTGTTCACCGTCTTCACCCTGCTGATGGCAGGGCTGATGCTGATAGGGTGTGCGGGCCCAGCTGCCACTCCTACTGCCGCACCGCAACAACCTTCCGATACGGCTGTGCCGGTTACCTCCGATACGGCTGTGCCGGCTGCCGCTCCGGTAAAAGTGCAATATTGGAGCAATGGCTGGTTTGCCGAAAGCATCAATGCCCGTAAAGCCGTGGTGGACAAGTTCAACGAGGAACACAAGGGCAAGATCGAAGTCGAATACATCCAGGGGGACTGGGGCGTTGGAGATCAATATATCCAGAGCGGCGCTGCGGCTGGCGGTGGAATCGCCTGCGTGATGGAATGGTATGACGTTGGAGCTGTGGACTGGTACAACAAGGGCTACGTCAACGACCTGCGACCCTATATGACACCTGAGATCCAGGCTCTGATGCCCGAGGCCTCCTGGAAGGCCAGGTCAGCCGCTGATGGCGCAGTCGTGATGAACGGCACGGTCATGGGCGATCTGCTCCTCACCCTCATGTACAATCCCGAATACTTCAAAGCTGCTGGAATCGAGCCGGCCACCGTGGACAAGCCGTGGAACTGGGACACATTATTCGCAAATGCCGCGCTGCTTACCGTGGACGTCAATGGTAAACACCTGGGTGAAGACGGGTTCGATAAGGATAACGTCGCCCACTGGGGCTACGTCGAGCGGTTGGACAGCGAAAAAGTCCTGGAAAATGGGTTGAACTTCGCCCAGATGCCCATGGGCAAACCGATCATCCGCCAGGAAAACGGCAAATGGGGCTGGTTCCTAAACGAAGCAGGCGCCAAGGCCTACGAACGCTATCTGACCCCCATCCTGGCCGGCATCACCCCCGAGGCAGCCGTTGGCCTGGGTGGCGACTCGATTGAGCAGATGTTTGCCGAAGGCAAAGCTGCCATCATTCTACGGGAAACCTTCGCCATCCCGACCCTGCACATGAATTTCCCCGATTTTAAATTCAATGTCATGCCAATCCCCATGGACAGTGGCGATAAGATTTTCTATAATGCCGGCGGAGAAGGCATGGTAATGACCAAGAACTGCGACCAGCCTAAAGCGGCCGCCGAATTCTTGTTCTGGGTGATGAAACCCGAGAACGCCGCCATGTACGCTTATGGGAACGGCATGACCCCGGCTGATAACCAAGGCTTGGACTACGAACCGTTCAAAAGCGATCCCACCTGGGATATCATCCGTAACTACCTGAAAATTGGGATACCTTACACGGTCCCCTTCAATCCCAATATGGCGGAATTCAGAGACACCGTGGTAGCCCCCACCCTGATGGAAGTGGCTGCCGGGACGATGAGTTTTGCTGACGCCAACAAACTGATAAAGGAACAAGCAGATATTCTGCTCAACAAGTAAAAAGCTCGCGACCAGCTCTTCCAATGCCTGCTGCCATTCAGAGGGAATGGCAGCAGGCGCCCCCCATCGATTTAGAGGAAATCCATGAAAATTTCTCTTCCTTTGCCTGGTTCGAGCAAATCCTCTCTTTTGTTTGGGCGGTTAAGGAAGCATTCGCTGCCCTATATTCTGATTGTTCCAGCGGTCCTTTCTCTCATTTTATTTTCCTTGTATCCCTTTATCAGCGGCATCTGGTACTCATTTACCAGCATCGGATGGATCACGGACATCGCCAAATTCATCGGGCTTTCCAATTACCAGCAAATCCTGGTAGGAGGAGTGGGGATTGCGCAGTTTTTCGGGCGGGCGGTGGTGCAGACTATTTACTGGACGGCAATCGGCGTGGCCGGGCAGTTCGTCCTGGCGATGGCGACGGCGCTGATTCTCAACGAAAAATTTCCCGGCCGCTTTCTATTCCGAACGGCAGTGCTGGTATCCATCGCCATGCCCACCGTGGTACTGGCCCTGACCTGGCAGTGGATGTACGACCCATTTTACGGTCTCGTCAACCATTACCTGAAGCTGCTCGGCGTGATCCACAACGCCAACACCATTTGGGTTGGCAGTACGAATTCCACCATCTGGCCGCTGATCGTTGTGTCGATATGGCGCGGCTTTCCCTTCATGAGTCTGATGCTGCTGTCGGGCATGCAGGGCATTTCGCAGGAACTTTACGAGGCAGCTAAAGTCGATGGAGCCAACGTGGTGGCACGCTTTTGGCACATCACTCTGACCCAGATGCGGACGACGATCATGATCACCCTGGTTCTGAACACCATCTGGACCTGGAACTCCTTCGACATAGTCATGGTAGTCGGCTCGAGCTGGGGAGTGGTGGCCTCGAAAGCCCTGACCTTGCCCCTGCTGGCCTGGATCGATTCCTTCCGCTGGAGCCACCTGGGGAGAGGCGCGGCGATCTCGGTCATGTCGATGGTTTTGATTCTCGGCATGCTGTTCTGGAGTGCTCGCAGAGAATTACGTTCGGTAACTGAATGAGGTTCCCAGTGACTGCCTTTGCCAACTCCCAGCGTAAACAAACAGGCACTCGGCGCCAGATTCCATGGCTGAGAAAGCGCACCGTTAAAAAAGTTGGGCGGCTGGTTCTCCTGTATATCTTGGCCGGACTGGTGGTGCTCATCTGCCTGATACCGATTATTTGGATGGTGAAATCCTCCTTCGAAACGGCCCAATGGATGCGAAGCTCGCGCATCCAATTCTGGCCGATCGAACCGACGCTGATTAATTACAAGAACGTGCTCAGCAACCCTAACGCGGCCATCGGACGTTCGATGTTGAACAGCCTGATCGTGTCGAGCCTGGCGACACTGTTGAACTTGGCCATCTGTGTCACAGCGGGTTACGCCATGTCGCGCTTTAAATTTAAAGGGAAAACCATTTTTGCCATGTACCTGTTAATCTTCTATATGATCCCGAGTACGCTTGTTTTGATAGGCATGTTTGTCATGCTCGCCCGCCTGCACCTGCTGAATAACTGGTTTGGCTTGATCATTATTTATGCCGTGGGGGGCATTCCCTTTTCGATCTGGTGGCTCAAGGGCTATTTCGATTCGATCCCGGTCGAGATAGAAGAAGAAGCCATGGTGGATGGCTGTGATCGCCTGGGGGCATTATGGAGGGTGATCTTACCCCTGGCGCTGCCCGGCGTTATTACGGTAGGGATTTTCCAATTTGTGGGATGCTGGAACGAATTCATGCTGGCTTTGACCATCATCCAGAACCCAAAACTCCAGCTCCTACCCGTTCAAATCATCAATTTTATGGGATATCAGCGCGTCGAATGGGGTCCTGTGATGGCGTTCAGCATGATTGTGGCCATTCCGGCCGTGGTTTTGTTCGCTTTCGCCCAACGCGGCATCATCGGCGGAATGATGTCCGGCTTTACCCGCTAATGCTGCCTGCATTATTCATTCTTAGATTCCAATTACAAGTGCAACGGATGATAGCTCAGAGAATATTTCAAGCGGCGTTCTAAAAGCAAGGGTTTTACGAGGGCGATTGTTGAGACGATGCATGGCGCTTATGATCAGATCGTTTGTGAAAATCTTGAAGCTGTGCGTTTTCGGAAAGGTCTGGCGGAGAAACCCATTCATGTTTTCATTGGCTCCGCGGCCCTATGCGGAAAAAAGATGGGAAAAGAAAAATGTGGTTTGTAGTTGTTCAGCGATTTGCTGGTTTAGAACAAATTCCTTGCTCTTGTCTGAAGTGAGCGAATGAGTCTGAGCCGTCAATGTCTGAGGCAAAATGAGAATGGCATCTTCTACTGTTTGAGCCGTACGTTGATCCACTTTACGTATGAGCGTCAGATGAGACTTGCGCCCGGTGAGAGTGACAATCGTCTTCTGTTTCCCCTTTTCAATGACGGTTCCCACTTCCCAGTTACCCAAACATCGGCGGCTGTTGACGATCGAGGATCATTTGTCCACACCTACCCGGTTGGAGAGCGTTCCCCGCCGGTCATAGTTACCATAATGCTTGCGACGCTGCTTCTTACAACGCAGGTGACCGTACAGATCGCCTCCAAAGTGCTTGTCTGCCAAGATATACAGGTAGACCATTTTCAATAATGCACTTGCCTGGTCTTTTGTTCGAAAGTAACTTGTGTGCATGATCGCATGAGGGCTCCTTGGACTTGGTCATTTGAGAAGTTTCCATCCTACACCAGCTTACCTCTCGTGTCGACTTTCGAAGTTGCACTTGCAAGTTGAATCCACGATTAATTTCACTCGTAAGAGTTTGGAGAAAAACTTATGCCCTTAGAACTGATCGTCCGTAAACCAAAAGAAATTGATTTTGTTGAATATCAGGATCGTGAACCGGTCAGGGACGAAGTACAAGTGCTGACGGTAGTGAGTGGTATTAAGCATGGTACCGAGCTCAATATGTACCGGGGAAACCTGCCCTTCGCAGAGGAAATATGGGATCCTACCCTGCGACTCTTTCGTCCCTATCAGATTGGTGAACAAAGCACTCCTTTTTATCCCCATACCTTGGGTTCATGGGCTGCCGGCAAGGTCACCCAAATTGGCCCGGAAGTGAAACGGTTCAAGCCTGGTGATATGGTACACGGCGAGTGGAAACATCGCCAAACGGCACTTTTACCGGAGAAATCCCTCTACCCGGTGAGCGAACGGGTAGATTGTGAGACAATGGTGTTCACCGATCCGGCGCGTTTTGCGCTGGCCGCTGTGCACGATGCAGAGATTAAACTGGGAGATCAAGTAGCGATTATTGGGATGGGTGCGATCGGGGTTCTGGCCTGCCAGATGGCACGCTTAAGTGGCGCGTCGCAGGTGATCGTCGTCGACCCAATCGCGGACAGGCTTGATCTGGCCAGGCTTGTGGGAGCTGACTTGGCAATCAATCCTCAGGAAACCGACGTCGGCCTGGCAGTTAAGCAGGCTACCCAAGGCAAGGGTGCCGATGTCGTGATGGAAATTTCAGGTAGATACTCAGCTTTGCAGCAAGCCATGCGTTCGGTCCATAAAGAAGGTCTGGTGGTGACTGCCAGCTATTACGGGGATCAGGATAACGCGGTGGATTTATCCAAAGAATGGCACCATAACCGGCTGACCTTGCGGTCGAGTATGCCGGTGTGGAACTGCTCCAGCCGCTGGCAGCCCATGTGGGACCTGGGGCGCCTGGAACATACCGCGATCGATATGCTGGCCAACCAAAAATTAAACGTCAAACCGCTGATTGGCGATCGGGTTCCATTCGATAAGGCGGCAGAGGCGTACGCAATGATCGACGAGCCTTCCTGCAGTAAAATTAAGATCATCCTGACTTATCCGAATTGAGGCCAGCCATGAAACCACTCCGAACTGCGATACTCGGCTGCGGTCACTTTGCAAAACGCCATGCGGATATTCTGGCTAACCAGGAAGATGTGAACCTGGTGGGTTTTTGTGATCAGGCAATGGAGCAGGCCGCCCTCTACAACCAGCAGTATGCTGAAGGTAAGGCGAAGGTCTACAACGATTTTCACGAGATGTTTGAAGAACTACCCCTGGACCTGGTGTATATTTGCCTGCCTCCCTATGCTCATTCTGATGAAGTAAAGTCGGCCTGCCAGCACAATATCCATTTTTTAATTGAGAAACCTATTGCCCTAACCATGGAGCAGGCGGTGGCGATGGCGGGTTGGGTCAGTGACAGCAAGGTAAAATCCCAGGTGGGATTCATGTATCGTTTTGGAGATGCCGTAGCCCAGCTTAAACAAATGAGAAGGGATAATGGGATCGTTGGATCCGGTTTTCTTACTGCCCGGTATGCTTGCAATTCGTTGCACAGCTGGTGGTGGAAGGACCGGTCGAAAAGCGGCGGTCAAATTGTCGAACAGATCATCCACTTATTCGATATGGCTCGTTACCTGCTGGGCGAACCAGCCAGTGTTTATTCCCTCCAGGATAATTTATTCCACCGCAATATCGATGGATATACAGTCGAAGATGTAAGCGCCACTGTCATCCGTTTTATCAACGGGTCGGTCGCGGTAATTTCAGCTACTAACGGCGCAATCCCCAACCGCTGGGATTCAGATTGGCAAATTTGCTTGCCGGGTTTAACTGTTAACTTTTCTGATGCTAACCATGCCCAGTTCAATCAAACAGACTCCAACGCACCGGCAACTCAGTTTACATCTGAGAAAAATTGTTACCTGGCTGAGACGCTGGATCTGCTGGCTGCCATTCGAGAAGACCGCCCCCCGGCTGTCCCAATCGAAGAAGGAGTTTTATCTCTCAACCTGGTCCTGGCAGCAGCTCAGGCAGCCGAAAAAGGACAACCTCTGGCAGTGACTTCACCGCTGGTTTCATAATCGAATCAGAAGGAATAATCATGTCCAGACCGCAGCAGGACCTTTCCGGTACCTGGGAACTGATTTTTGATCTTTTCATGAGCGGGTTGGAGGAAGGCTGGCAAACTGGCCATTGGCCTGCTAACGCCGGCAGCCCGATCCAGGTGCCTGGAATCTGGAATCTAGCCTTCCCCACAATGGAAGGCGTTGGGTTTTATAAAACGTCTTTCAAATACAATCCAGAATGGAAAGGGAAGACCGTTTCCCTGCATTTTGATGGCGCCTCCTATTTTTCGCAAGCTTGGGTTAACGGGCAATATGCCGGAAGTCAAGAAGGGGCTTACACCCCGTTCAGTTTTGACATATCTGCATATATAGAACCCGACGCAGAAAATATCCTGGTTGTACGAGTGGCTTCACTGTCAAAAACACACCCTGTCGATGGTAGGATTCTGGAAGAATCACCAGCCTCCAAGCAGAGTTGGTTTTACACCTTCGGAGGTTTATGGGGCAAGGTTTATCTGGAGGCTCTTCCCCATGTTTATATCGAGCAGGTAAGCGTCACCCCAGACCTGCAAAAGCAGCACATACAAGTCGATACTGGTATCCAGAATCGCTTTCCAACCAGTCAACCCTGTAAATTGAGCCTGGAAGTCATTTCGCTGGATGGTCAGATGGTTGCCAACTTTGATCATCAAACAGCCGTTCCGCCTGGCACGGTAAACCATTCGTTCACCATTCCAATCCGTCACCCACTCGCGTGGTCGACCCAGACCCCAAATCTATATCACCTTAAGGTGAGTTTGATCCCCAGTGAGGGTGAAACCGATAGAATAGAAACTCTTTTTGGGATGCGTGATTTCACGGTTCACGAAGGACAGTTTTTATTAAATGGAGAACCTCTTTTTATCCGGGGAATACTCCAACAGCCGGACTATCCGAAAACAATAGTTGTTCCTCCAGATGCGATTATGATGGAAAAAGAAATGCGTCTGGCCAAAGAGGCAGGTTTCAACCTGTTGCGGGTGCACATCCGCCCCGCGGCGCCGGGCTTGCTGAATCTGGCCGACGAAGTAGGCATGCTGGTTTATGCCGAAGCCAGCCTGGCTTGGATCAGGAACAGTCGGCGGCTGAAAGAACACGGCAAGCGTGAGGTTTCTGAGCTAATCAGGCTGGGTTACAATCATCCTTCGGTGGTTTTTTGGGGCATTTATAACGAAAACCCACGCGCGAGCGCTATCAATGGTTCAGAATTGCTCAGCCATGCCCGGTCATTGGATCCCACCCGAGTAATAATTCAAGATTCAGGCGGGTCTTTGGCGATCGATCAGGACTTTGGCTGGATCGACCGTGCTTATCAGCTGCCTGAACGCCAGGTGCAGCCGGAGAAGGCCATCGATATCCATCTCTATCTGGGTGGAGTCCTTCCCAAGCCAGTTTATCAATGGCTAAGCAGATTGGGGAGCAATGACAACCCTTCAACCTGTCTGGCTGACCATCGGC
>JBGOXG010000075.1:0-10597 GCA_041479025.1 Anaerolineae bacterium | reverse complement strand
CTGGCGTGCGCACATCCACCAAAATTCGCTCCGGTTTATCAATGGACTCGAGAACCCAGTCGCGCAACGCACGGATGCTCCAATCAGGTTCTTTCGAGGTGTAGACAGACCGCGTGACAGTCGGTATTTCTGTCGTCAGTGGACGACCTTCAGCAATCCACTTCTCGCGATTTCCATTCATGACACGCACATCCCCATGACCATAGATTTTCAAGAGCCACACAGCGAATGTCGCGTATCCGTGGCGACGAGCGCCATAAACGAGGATGGTCGTATCGTTTTCGATGCCCGAGCGGGCCAGCAACTCCTCCATTCCCCCCTTGTCTGGTAAATCCTTACGGATGGGGTGTTGGAAGTCAGTACTCCAAGCCCACCCCACCGCGCCAGAGATATGGCCAGAGACGTAAGCATTTGTATCGTAGCTTACTTCAACAATGCGGACTTTGGGGTCGTTTAAGTGCTCGGCAACCCACTGGGTATCTACAAGGATTTCTGGATGCGCGTAGTTTGACATGGCAATCCTCCTCGTTGAGACTGTTTCGTGTCAATTTGGCGAGTGCTGTAATTGCGATAAGCGGGATGGTGCCCAACAGCAAGCAAAGCTCAGAAAGCCAGGCCTCCGGCCTCAAGATCACTCAGGCTGGCCCCAGGTTGATCAAGAAGTTCGCTTTCATGGACGCCGAAGCTGCCCGCCAGTGCGATCCTCAGATTGCAGCTCTCTACTATGACCAGATGGTGCATCATGGCAAGCATCACATGCAAGCCATCTGTACTTGCAGTGCTTATTTGTTGGACCGTGTCGGGGTTGTGCTCCGGGAAAACCGCCCCTATGTGCTCCAGGATGTGGATGGCACCCCCCTCAGCAAGGAACAGGCCCGCAAGATCATTGCCGAACGCTACACGGTACCAGAAGAAGTTCGTAACTGCAAAAGCAAGCGCAAACGTCGTGAGCAAGTTGAGACGCGAGCCGAAAAGAAACAAAAAGAGGAAAAGCCGCACCAATTTGTTTTTCCGGGGTCTATGCCCCAAGCAAATCAAGTGAGAGGCAAGCCCTAGGGCTTCCTCAAACTAGCAGACGTGCTGGCTTTTCCTCATCTCTATTGTAGCAAGAGCCAGGAAAAATTCAAGGCCCGCTTATTTGGCGAGGTTGGTGTTTCGCGGCTCCAGGAGAATTTTCTATTCGAGTTGATAAAGATCTAATCCTTGACACAGTTTAGAATATCTAACTCATGATTGGGCGGGCGCTCTTGCTATGACAAAGAGTGCAGTTAGCGCAACCTTCGAAATGTGTCATCGCAATTCGCTCGAACGCCAAAACACTAGCGCCTTCTACAAGAGACTCAAAAGCGATCCGCATCTACTTCTTGAATAAACTGGATCAGACCGCGAAAGTAAATCTCCTGATCATCGTATAGCGCCATATGGCTACCATTAGGGCAGTGTAGGTATCGTCCGTGCTGCACGGCAGTCGCCATCCACTCCATATGCTTGGGGTCCATGGTGTCATATTGCGCTCCAATGATCAGGCTCGGTACCGCGATTTTTACCAGATCAGTTGTGCGGTCCCAGTTGATAAGCTTGCCACTCGCACCAAGCTCACTCGGCCCTTGCATCGGTATATAAATGTCAGGATTGAGGTGCTTGAAGGCGCGATTCACTGGGTCTGGCCATTTCTCATATGGCATACGCAGTATATGGTAAATGTAGTGGTTCGCAATCAGAAGCTCCATGTAGCGTGGGTTCTCGTATTCTCCCGCCGCCTCGTAGCGTTGGATTTCCGCCAAAGTGACCGGATCCATGCTAGGCATCAGTACCTTATTTGCATACTCGTTGTACTGCGGGATGCTAGCCATCATGTTGGAGATAATTAAGCCCTTTAGATGCTGCTGATACTTCAGGGAGTAATCGATGGCAAGTAGGCCGCCCCAGGATTGACCGTAGAGGTAGAAGTTCTCCCGATCCAGCCCTAGCGCCTTGCGTACTTGCTCCACCTCTTCCACGAAGCACTCCAGATCCACCAATTCCGGCTCATTCGGTTGGTCGCTGTAGTAAGAGCCGAGTTGGTCGTAGTAGTAATATTCGATGCCAGCCGCGGGGAAGTAGCTGTCGAACGCCTCGAGATACTCGTGGGTCACGCCTGGTCCGCCATGCAAGAGCAGCACCTTAATCGTCGGATGATTGCCAATCCGCTTGGTCCACACCCGGAAGACCCCTTTTGATGTTTCTATCGGGATCATCTTTATGCCACCGCTGAGCACGTCGTCGCGACCGGAGTAATCCAAGTACGCCGCGGGAACATTGGGGTTATTGTTCATGCATACCTCCTATAAAGTGCGAGTGTCACGAAGCGGGTTCTGTCAGTAGCGTTAGCTTACCCAACGGATGGGCTTGTAGCGGCAGCGGCGGAACCGCGAGACTCTTCACATTATCGCGCCATTTCTGGCAAAACGCGCCTGCGCACGAGCGGCGGAGCCGCTGTCCGCTGGAGCCAGTGTTGGGCCGCTTTTATTGTTACATGAGTGGGCTGTTTGTGCTGGCCTATATAGGAATCTCTCCGCTTACGGTCTTTGGTACTGCAGGAGCCAGTTATAGAACGCGGGGTCCGAGTAAGTATCAGTCCAGGTATCGTGATCGTGGCCCGCCAGAACCGTAAACTTTATGTTGCCTCCTGCTGCTTTCAGGGCATCCACCGGCTGTTGAGCTTCGGCTAAGGGGATGATGGTATCATCGGCGCCATGGATCGCCCACACCGGCAGATCCTTGATGCGCCCGATTGTGGATAAGGTTTCAGAATCGACGTATGCAGACAGGGGGGCGATGGCGGCGAACGTTTCGGGCTGATACACGGCAAAGCGAAAGGTGGCTTCCCCGCCCATGCTCAGCCCGGTCAAGTAAATCCGTTTCGCATCCACCCGGTAATTTACCTGGATTTCTGCCAGCACGCCATCCATGTAGGCCTCTGGAAATGACAAATACCCTTCGAAGGCATTCAGCAAGGGAGCGGCGATGATAAAGGGCAGAGGCCCTTTCTCCCGAATGAACATGAAGGGACTGGCTTTTGCCAGCAGGAAGACATTGTCTCCCCGGTCGCCGTAGCCATGCAGGAAAAAGATCAGCGGCCAGGTTTTCTCTGGATCATCTTCATAACCTTCGGGGAGGTATAGCAGATACCCGTTACCATAGCGTTGAAGTTCGCTGTTCTGGTATGTCTTGGAGTAGATACGCTTGCCGGCCAAATACTGGGCATAGTCCTTGTAGACGTAGAAAGACTGATCCTGGCTAAGCTCATAAGGACCGGACATAGAATTGTCTGATGATCCCTGAAGAAGACCTGTTTCACGATCATAAGTGAACGTATTGATCTCTGTGTTAACCTTAGGCCAGGTAAATTGAAACTCGATGGAAGGTGTATCACCGGGGACAACTCTAAAATGTATCTCCGCGATCACATCAGGATACTGGAGATTGGTGCCCGACCAGGTGACAGCCTTGCCTCCTTGTGCGGTAATCTCTTGGACAACCAGCACGACCTTCCGTTCCTTTTTAACCGGCGGCGCATAACTATATCCTTCCCACCGTCCGAGAAAGACAGCCAGCTCAGGAGGGAGATCCGCGGCGGGCTTTGAAACCGGTACATTGCCAAGGATCAGATACTTGTTCGCATCGCCGGTGACCGGAGAATGCACCGCGTCGAAATTCGTAACCTCAAATGCTTTCGCGGATGTTTCATCAAGGGAGAGTGTCGGTAGAGGCGTCGGCGCGGTCGTTGACGGAACTGGCGTCGGAGTAAGCCCAGACTCTTGCTCTGACCCACAACCCGCGAGGCTAAGAAGAACGGCAAACAGAACCACCATCTCTAAGACACTTGGTGCAACCCGGCGTTTGGTATTCATAGGTATCCTCCATATGAGGGGCACAAGTCAACTAATTTTGCGTATTTCACAACCTTGATCATATGAAGCGGCTCAACGGTCGGGTTCAGCCGCGTGGGGGTGAACGCAAGGCGCGCCGTCTGCCCAAGTATCTTCACCTACCAAGAATCTTGTTAAACCCCCGCACCCCCACGTCGGCTATAACCCGTTGTTAGACCGCAGCCCGCAAGTCCAGACATCTTTTGGTGTTGAGCCGAGATGTTACTCAGGAAACGCTTGGCTTCAGGAATCGGAAGTATCCAAGGCCTAATGCCAGCAAGAGCCAGATGACGACGTTGACCCAACCGAGCGCGTTCGATAGGCCAGAAAGCTGACCTAGCAGGGCTACGATGAAGCCAACCGTGTCGCCAATGCACAGAGCGAGAGTGATGCCTTGTAGCACCTGGGGGTCTGCATTTCTGTCAAGCCAGCAAATCAGGCCGATCCCGACCAGGCATGCCCCAAGGAATCGTGCCATCATTGCTCCGCCTAAGTCTAGCGTGACACCGTACAACGACATCACTGCTGTCGGTACCAACGCGAACGCGATTCCAAATGCGAGCGAGATGACTGCCTTCACGACTAAAAAGTTGCTGAGTTTCATGGAATTTTCTCCTTTTCCAACTGGGTGCGATTCCGAATGAGCCGCACCAATGACAATGGAACACACGACATGGAAACAAGTCAGAACTTGGGCCTATATGCATTCCTCCTTTCCTTTTGTTCATTCATGGCTACTACGACTGTGGAGCGGTCTAACGGTTTGCGTTAGTGGCGGTGGGGCGGGCGTGGACTCTGCTTGGGAGCAGGGAAAACTCGAAGCCAGAAAAATGCTTGAAAACCGCGCAGAATCCCCACCGTCCACTGCACGCTTTGTTAGCCCGCTCTTAATTTGGAAAACAGATTTTCTTTAATTCCCTTCTAGGAATTCAATAACAGGCGCAAAATAGTCAGCGGCTTTCCCTTCCAACGTGTCATTGTGTTTCAGTCCGTCTAGCAATACAAGACGTTTCGGTTCATTTGCTGCCGCATACACTCGCTGAGCCATTGCTGACGAAAAAACTTCATCACTTCTGCTATGAACAATCAGCAGGGGTATTTGAACAGACCGTATACGTTGAACATTGTCGTAAACATTTGGAAAAAGAAATGCTAGCGATGACGGCAACATTTTCTTTAACAAGACGTAATCACGGGCGGATGAATATACAGCAATCAGAATAATACCGCGAATTTTACTCGTCAGGCTTGAAGACGCTTCTAGTAGAAAGCCAGTACCCAGCGATAATCCAAGCAAATACTTGTCCACATTGTCGTCCACTTTTTCATGGAAAAAGTTCCATGCGGCTATAACATCTTCTCGGAGCGTTTGGATAGTCGCCTTGCCACTACTGTTACCAAAACCGCTGTAATCGAAAACAATGGACGAAATGCCGTGTTGCCAGAGCAACTGCTGGACAGGAATCCATTCTGAAATTGATTCGTTGTTTCCGTGAAAAATTAGGACTGCTTTTTTAAAATCATTGGTCGGTGATGCTTTGACCCACCACGCCTGCAACTCTCTCGAACTGCTTCTTATCTTGAAATCTTCATATTCCAAGCCCAAATCGGCAGGCGTTTCCTTTCCGTTCGGCTTTGTCTTCAAGATTGATTTCTGCACGGACAGGAATAGGATTAGCCGCGTACAGTAAAAAAGAAGTACGAGTGAAATAAGGATGGCTATGGCAATAAAAGCAGATTGTGTCATCATCACGGGTTCGTATCTTTCTGGAAACTTTCAGCAAGGTGCGCGCTAACGGTTTGCGTTAGTGGCGGTGGGGCGGGCGTGGACTCTGCTTGGGAGCAGAAAAAACTTGAAGCCAAAAAAATGCTCGAAAATGCGGCACGCGAAGCGCCCCACCGTCCACGCTTTGTTGGGCGGCTGTCATTTCAATAAAAGTCGCTTCAATTGTAAACAAGGATGTTGCAATTGATTCATATCTGAAAGAGATGTCAAGTGGGCTTCCTTCGTTTATGGTGAGCTGAACGAAAATGTCGTAGTGTCTTCGAAGGGATCACCCCCCACGACCCCATTAGCAGAAACTATTATTTCACCTGATTTGGTGGTGGTGACCACTACATTCCAGTAGCGCATCTTACCAACCATTGGATGGGTAACATCAATATAGCCAAAGGCTTGCAGGTTGACAGGACGGTTTTCGATGAACATTTCATAACTATGTTCCAACCACAAAGAATCCAACTTTCCTTTGAATGTGTCATCATAAACACCCAATGAGACATTGACCTTTGTGCCAATAGTTGTTGGGCATAAATTAATTTTCTTGTCATCTTTATGGACACAATCTTTCATTTCCCATCCATAGGTAATATCTCCTTCATCACTAGTTGAAATGAGAAAGTCGCCAATCTTGTCCCCTGGATTTATCATCTCATTGACAGACTGCGGCGTTGCCTTTTCACATGCGCCCAAGATAATAACGAACAGCATAATGAGTGTTAGATAGACGATCTTTTTCATGGTCATTCTCCTTTGTATAAGAGACGGATTTGACCGATGTTTGCTGTAATTATTCCGTCAAACGACATACAGCACTTGTGACTAATCTCGCAAAGTCATTGTACAGAAAAATGATTGCAAGTACAAGTTGTACCCTGGCGAAGCCGCCCAACGGATTGCGTTACCCGCTGGTGGGCGGGATGAGATGAAGCTGATTAACGGGAATGGTTTGAGCGTAGTTTACTCCCTTTTGGCGGGGTGAATCCCACCAGTCGGGTGCACGCTGTGTTGGGCGGCTTCGCCACGGATTCACGCTGGCCGGCGACGGTTGCGAATGAACATGGCAACCGAGCCGACCGCGCCAACGATGAAGGCTGCAGGGCAGATCATAGCGATGATTATACTAAAGGCATCGACAACGGGGCTCTGCAGCAGATCCTGGAGCGCACCCGCGGTTGCCGGATCCTGGGCGGCAGTATCGAGAATGATGTTCAGAATGATGTAGAGAACAAAACCGAGTACCGACGCCAGGAGGAGGAACATGAACTTCTTTGCGGTTCGCCAGGGGTGGACGAATGCAAGGACAAAGGCAGTCGCCGCAAGAAAGGCCAACAGGATACCGGGCAGATTATCGTCGATACCAACAGTGGCAGCGGCAATTGCCAGCAAGCCGCAGATCGTCAGGAGGATAAACGTCTTGATCCTGTTGCGCGGGGTTGAAAAAGCAACGATCATGATATTCTCCTTTTTTGATAGTGGATCTTATCTATGGCTGCCTAACGGTTTAATCAGCCGATCCGCCGGGTTTGACTTATGACCACTGCGAACCCTGAAGTCAATTAGCTCAAAGCGCGCCGCTGACCCACCGCCACAGGCGTGTCGGCTGCATTTGACGTTGGGCGGCAATTTTAGTTTAAAGATCTGCTTCCATCGGCTCAAGAAACCGCTCTCTCACTGCTTCAAGATCAGATTTGCTCAGCCCTCCCGCAAGGAGATAGCTTTCAACATCCAGTCTCGCTAACGTATCGAGAATTACTTCACGGCTTGAAGTATGTTTGCTTTTAAGAAATTCATCGCGGTGTGGGTCTGGACTCAGTTCGTAATCTTTAGCAATATCATCAGGTTCAACACCGACAAGCGCCAACAGCAACATGGCCATAATCCCCGTTCGATCATTCCCTCGGCCACAATGAATCAAGACCCCACCCGGTCTAGCCTGAGCGATAGCAGTTATTGCGGCAGCATGTCTTTCTGGCCAGCGGATCAAAGCATCCTGGTAATAGAGTGGTGTGCACCACAGATCGGTGTCAACCCACTGTTGCACAAACTCAGAGTCACTAATAACTTCGATTGCCACACGAACAGTCGCAATATCAGATGGGCGTGGTACGGCATCCAGGTTGTTTTCAGGTATGCCATCGGTTTGCAGCGAAACAATCGTACGGATGCCATGTGCGTACAGGGATGCCCATCCCGAGGCAGTAAGTTTGGACGGATCACCTGAACGAATCACCGCGCCCCATCGAGTCTTTCGGCCGTTCCTCGTACTCAATCCACCCAGGTCGCGTACATTTTGACAGCCATCCCATTTGAGTTGTCGATTTCTAATCATTCAACCGATCCCATGTGTGTCGATTATTTTTTGTGTCTGAAAGTTTTATTATGCCTACGCCGCCCAACGGTTTGCAGCTTGTCCCGCTGGAACCGGTGTTGGGCCGCAAGACTGGCTTAGCCAGGCTAGGGGTTGACCTCACGCGCGGCCGAGCCTAAGACTTTGGCAAAAGCAACCAGGCACCAATCAGCACCAGGAGCAAGCCTGCCAGGCGCGAAGGGCTCAACGGAATGGGCGTTCCACCGCCCCAGCCAAGCGTATCGATCACAATCGCGAACGCCAGTTGACCCAAGAGCACGGAGGCCAGACCGGCTGCAACGCCCACGCGTGGCAGGGCGAAGGCAATCCCCATAATAATCCCGATCCCTAGCAAGCCTGCGAGTCCTACTTGCATCCAAGTCAGGCGGGTAATCTGAGACCAAGCGATGCCCTGGCGGGTCAGAGCCAAGACCAGGATGAGCAGCAGAGCAATCAGCCCGCCGGACGCATTAACGAGCAAGCCTGTGTTGCGTGCGCCAATGAGGCGTCCGGTCAGCCCATTCAAGGTGACCTGTAGGCCAATGGCCAAACCACTAAGGACTGCTACGGTCCAGGATATAACGGCTGTCTGATTCACGGGGACTCCTTGCTAATGTAACTCGACTCACGGATGACTTACGCCTACTATGACTTTACCCGACACCTGCGACCTAACGGTTTGCGGCCTGCCCCACGTTCTTGGTGGGGTACTGGCAGGTGGGCGGGCGCAGCCCCGCCCGTCTGCTGCAAGCGCGGGTTGGGTGGTTTTTCTTTTACTTTTTTCCTACAATGTCTTTCAATTGTTACGAAGCTCTTCTCAAAGATAATAATTATTTATTTCGTATGAGGATGATCACTGGAATTATACGTGTTGTTTTTTTCTGATACTCGGCAAAGCCAGGCATCATTTCGACCATTTTGTTATATAAACGTGTCCGTTCTGGTTCCGTAGCAATGGATGCTCTTGCTGTAAATTGTTCAATACCTACTTCCACTTCAACCTGAGGATTTGCGACAATGTTATAGTACCAATCGGGATTAGTTGGTGCACCACCTTTGGAGGCTATGATTACGAACCGATCACCATCGGTAATATAAGCAACAGGATTAATGTGTTTTTGCCCACTTTTTGCTCCAATTGTGTGCAAGATCAGCAACGTCTTGCCAGCGAATGGACCACCAACCTTACCGGCATTATCCCAAAATTCCTTTATGATTGCCTTGTTCCAATCATTTTGGTTGTTCATTTTGAACTCCTCTTCATAAAAAATGACATTGAGAAAAAGTTTACTTTGAATATGCATATTTGACTGGTGAATATTAGCCGCCCAACGGTTTGCGGCCTGCCCCACGTTCTTGGCGGGGTACTGGCAGGTGGGCGGGCGTGGACAAGGCTTGAGAGCACTATAAACTCAAAGCCAGAAAAATGCTCGAAAATGGCGACGAATCCCACACGTCCACTTCACGCGGTGTTAGGCGTTTTTTGTTGTGCCAGACTCATAAGTTGAAAAAAGACACCACCGCCAACACGCCAAATTTTTACACACAACTTAATCTTTGGCAATCACCAAAAAAACAACTTACCAAAACGCTGACCAAAGACATTAAGCCAATTTAGAAAACCTACAAAATTACCGAATTGACACAGCCTGAAAAACAAAACCTGATCATGCTTTGATTCTAAAACCAGTTTATATTCCTTCCGCGGCGCGCTTCAAGCGCGCCAATCCTTCTGCGACACTATCGTGCATTTGCTTTGAAGCGAAGTGTTCCAATATCCAGCCCCACCATACAGGTGAGAAAGCGAAGTCTCAGCCAAACGAGACTTGCGTCGTTGTGTTAGTAATAGTAGTACAGGTAATGTGATGGTAACCTGTGATGCCGAAAGGCAGGTAGGTTGTAAGATGAATTTGATGTTTGGATTCATCCAGGCCTTGAACGATGACTTTCACATCCCATTGTTTTCCAAGCGCGAATGTTTGTGCATAAATCTTCTGACCCGCGTGTGCGCGGCCCTCGGGGACGATGGCGCGCGTGTGCGCGTCCCACCACAAAGCGTAATTGGCGGGTTCAGAGAGAAACGTCCAAACCCGTTCGACGGACGCATTGACGACGGCGATGGGACATGTGCTAATAGTCATAAGCAATTCCTTTCTCATCCGAGAGTGTTTGCATTTCATCAACAAAATCACGAAGCGAAACGACAACAGCCATAAATGAATTATAACCTTTGCCGAAGAAGGGGTTGCCCAACGGTTTGCGGCTTGTCTTTGACGTTCTCTCAAAGGTTTATCCTTGGTGATCTCCCAAGGGCCTGCCCCGCGTTCTTGACGGTGTACTGGCAGGTAGGCGGGCGTGGACTATGCTTGGGAGCAGGAAAAACCCGAAGCCAGAAAACTGCCTGTAAATCGCGCAGACTCCCACAAATCCGCTGCACGTTGTGTTGGGCGCACTCAACGAACGCAAAACTTAATTAAATCACAATCGTAATTTTTTCAAGATTCCAACATAAAAAGCGATATTATTTTTCTGGGAATTCATCAGCATTTTCAGGTG
>JBGOXG010000161.1:0-5220 GCA_041479025.1 Anaerolineae bacterium | reverse complement strand
TGGACATACTCTCCGGTTGTATTCAATTTGACGGCGCTGCGACCGGACGATTCGGCGGCAATGGTGCCAAAAGTGCGGTCGGGGGCAAGGATTTCGCCGTTCGTCTGGCCTTTTTCAGCTTCGTACTCTATCCACGGAACAGCCGCGCCGCGACTGCCGGCTGGCCGTGATGCAGTGGGGAGGGCAACAACCGGCGTTTCGGTGTTTGACAGGAGGGCTGAACCGTCGGTGGATTCGAATATCCAGCGCGATGCGTCGCCGGGCGTGGACGTTCCATCATACTTGACCTGTCCATCCGCAGTATAGAGGATTTGCCAGGTATGCCAGACGTTACGCAAAACCACCGCGCCGCTGGCTGCATCGGTCTCAAAGGTCCAGCGCGGACTCATCCAGACCGCCTCAATTGGGATGACTTCCACGTATGCTTTGAGATGCTCAATGGACAGGTAATTTCCGCTGGCGCAGTTGCGGATGCGCTTACTACCCTGATAGTCCTCGATGATCCACTGCGAGGAAATATCGGAGGCGGGAAGCTGTCCGAGGTTGGCCTGACCGTCGGCTTCATGGAGATAGGCCGCGCTGGCGGCGTTTTTTATACGCACGATGAGGCTGTTGGCGGGAATTTCAAAGGGTTGTTTTTCCATCGTCGGCGTGACAGGCTGCGGGGAGTTTGTCGGCGTGAGAGAAATGCCCGGAGTGGCGGTCGGCTTATCGAGGGATAGCGCGCGCTGAGATCCGGCACATCCCATCAGAAAAATGAGAGCGACCAGCAAAAAGATTTGGAGGCTGCGTGAGAATATTGGTTTCCTCATTGCCTAAAAACTAAGGCCACCCTTCATGTAGCGTTGGAAGAATAGCACGACAATTAAAGGCGGTAACAGGGCGATGAAGGCGCCTGCCATCTGAAGGTTCATTGGGAAAATGCGCGTCAGGTTATACAAACGCACCGAAACGGTTTGCATGGCGGGGTTACGCAGCATCAGGTACGGGAGCAGGAAATCTCCCCATGAGCTGACGAAAGTTAGCAGTCCCAAAACGATCAGAATGGGGGCCGCGAGCGGCAAGGTAATGGAAATGAACATGTGTACGGGCGAGGCGCCATCTACGGCAGCCGCGTCATAAATATCGCTGGGAATCTGGTCGAAGGTGTTTTTCAACACCAGAATATAGAATGCGCTGCCCGAATACGGGATCCAAAGCCCCCAAAATTTATCCACCAGGTTGACATGGATGAGGGGCACATCCGTCAGCGTCATGTAAAGCGGGATGAGGTAGGCGATCATGGGGATGGCCAGGGTCAACAAAATGAGTGTCTGAATCACCTTTTTCCCGACCGGTTTCAGGCGCGAGATGCTATAGGCGGCCATGGATGAGACCAGCAGCCGCCCTACCACGGCCCCCAAGGCCACGTAGAAGGTGTTTTTGAACATACCGAGCATGTCAAAGCGTTTCCAGGCTTCAACATAATTTTCCCAATGAGGTAATTTGGGGAACAAATTAAGGCCTGGGTCGAATATTGCCGAACTCGTTTTAAGCCCGGCGGTGAAGGCAAAAACAAATGGAAAGAGAAAAGCGATGCTAGTTAATACCAGGATGATGAGGAAAATGGCTACGATCAACCGGCCACCCGGGGAGCGCCATTCTACGTCCGACATGATTCCACGATTACTGCTCATGATGTTCTCCTTGATCAGGGTGAATTAAGTCAGGCGGTCTTCATCGCTTTTGCGAGTGAGCCACACGTATAGCGCCGAAAAGGATCCTAACACAACCAGCAGGGATACGCTCCAGGTGGAGGCCAGACCGAAGTCGCTGCGCTCGAAGGCGGTGCGGTAGATTTCCAATACGGGGGTCAGGGTGCTGTTGCCGGGTCCGCCGGTCGTAAGAATGAACGGCTCGGTGAATACCTGGGAGACGGCGATGATTTGCAGCACCAGCATGATTGCCATTCTGGGTTTCAAGAGGGGCAGGGTAAGGTAATAAATCCGCTGCCAGGGTGACACGCCCTCCAGTTCCGCCGCCTCGTAAATTTCCGGGTTAATTTCTTTCAAGGCAGCCAGATAAATCAAGATCGAACCGCCCACATTCAACCAGGTCATGATCAGGATCAGGGCGAATTTTACAATTTTTGGGTCTTGCAGCCAGAGTTGTTGCGGAAGGTTAACCAGCTTTAGCATGCTGTTTAAGGGGCCCCCTTCGGGGGCATAGATCAATCTCCAGACCAGGAGCGCAACGGCGATCGGGATCAGCGTGGGGATGTAGGTGATGACCTGAAAAATAGAGCCAAACCGGCGCATTTCATTAATCATCAGCGCCATTATGATTGGAACCATAAAGCCAAAAATAATGCTCAACATAATAAATTCAAGCACGTTCAACCAGGCGGTTGCGAAAACCGGGTTGCCGAACATGCGCACAAAGTTTTGAAAACCGACCCAACCCGAAGGGCCTCTCAAGCCGACCTTTTGGAAACTGTAGAGAACAGTGGTTATAATTGGGTTCCAGGAAAAAACAGCGAAGATGAGCAGAGCGGGCAGAAGAAACAAATAAGCGTATACCTGATTTCCTAATTTGGCACGCTGGCTGGGTTTTATAAATTTCGTAGGCGAGGTCGAGGCTGATTGGGTCATGGTAAAAAGATGCTCCTTACCTTGAGGGTATGGGGGAACAGGCAGGATTGAGAAATACTGCCTGTTCCTTTTTACACCGAAAGTCAGACCTTCTTACTTGAGATCGAGCACGTTGGTCTGAAAGGTTTTCTGTGCGGCTGTGAGCAGGGCAGCCACATTAGCATTCTTGTCGGTCACGATGGTGCTGACGACCGGGCCAAGAATGCCATAGTAATCCTGCGCTACGCCGCCCGGTGCTTCAAGCATTACCTGGGTTTTGCCCGAAACGATGCCTTCTTGGAACAGGGCGTAGTCAACCGGCAGATTGGAGTATTGTAATTCAAGTGCGGCCTTGGCGGCCTGATAATCGCCGGTATAGAGCGGCATGGAGGGGCCACCCACAACGACTGTCGGATCAGAGGTGCTGAGCTCGAAGGTTATCATCACCTCACGCGGGTCGAGCGTGTACCACATCCGCCAGTAAGTAGCAGCCTCAATCTGGTCGGCGGTTGCGGTGGCGCTGACCATGGCCACATCGCCGCCCACCTGGGAGACGCTGGTGCCATTGACGCCCGGCAGCGGCGCAAAGCCGAACTGGCTCAAATCCACATCCGCGAAGGTTTGCTTGATCCAAATGAATTGATCACTGGCCATCAAAGCCATGGCGGCATGCCCGGTAGCAAGCGCTTCACCGTTTATCGACCAGTTGTTGTTTTCGCGAGGCAGGACATCATCCACCCAGCGCAAATTATAGATGAGGTTCAGAGCACCTAACATGGCAGAATTATCGAATTTGGCGACGTACTTTCCATCAGGCTGCAAGGCTGCGATATCGGTATTCTTCAGACCGAAGTCCATGGAGAGGATGGTAGTATGCCAACCGGCCTGCTTGGGGTCGCCAAAGATGAACGAGAACCCGGCCACGCCATCGTCACGATTGGTGAGGGTCTTAGCCATGGTCTCCAAATCAGCCCAGGTCGTGGGCGGATTATCGAAACCGGCGGCTTTGAGCATGGTCTTATTGTAGGCCAGGCCCATGGCGTAGGCTTTCATCGGGAGACCGTAGATTTTCCCATCCACAGTCACAAGGCTCATGACCTGAGGGTTGTAGATTTTATCGAGGCCCTGGGCTTTAACCAAACTGGTCAGGTCGGCGGCGACACCATCACTGACCATTTTCTGGGGGTCCGTCAAATAGACCTGGAAGAGGGTTGGCACCTGGTTACCAGCCACCAGCGCGGCGAAGGTATCGGGGTTATATGTGTAATCCGTGCCGCGGATGACCACGTTCGGATATAGCGCTTGGAAACGTCCAACAGCTGCCTGCCAGTTAGCCAATAAACTGGGCTGAGAGTCGGGCGGGGTGCCAGCTACAGTGATTGCAACCGGGCGGCCGCCGGCAATTTGAGCCGGCAGTGTGAGTACCGTGGGCACTGGCAATTCGGTGGGAACAGCGGTGGGAACAGCGTTGGCCGGCGGTACGACCGCCGGAGCGGTCGCGGGGGGAGGTACTACGGTGGCCGGAGCGACGGTTGTTGCGCTGCCGCAAGCGCTGATAAATAGAATGCTGAAAACAGCAATAGCATTCAAAAGCAGATTGAAACGGTTCGTTTTCATAATACGGTTCTTCTCCTGTCTGAGTTTGTTAGTGAATGAGGGTTGCAGTGAAAAGCAAAAAAATAAAGGGTTCTTGAGCCTCCTTTCGGGAAGTTTGTGCTCCGCAATACGGGTCCAATAATTTCACGTATAACTTCATCCAACCTGAACTCTTGAAGTATTCAAAGACTTAATCAGTATACAGAAAAAGGATTGTGCCAGCGTCCAAACACAGTCTAAAATGTGTCCAATCATAGTTGAACGTTCAACCATAAATGTGGTAAAATGCCAGCGTGGATTTGCATGGGCACAACAACAAACTTCGGTCGCCGTGAAATAGCGTCGGGAACATGGGACGATGAACACGTAAAGGCTTTGCTGCATTTTCCCCGGTTCCCGATACATCTCATCCAACAGGAACCCTGGCAAACCTGGATCGGGCAGCACGGGGGTCTGAAAGCCGTTTATACCTATCTGCAAGGCTATCCACTTTCGCCCAGCCACCGCCGAATTCTGGACGTGGTGCTTTCTAACCCTGAATCCGTGGCTAATGTCTATGCCGACCGGCTGAACATCAGCCGCGCAACGTACTTTTACCAACTCCGCGAACTAGTGCCTGCTCTCGTCCAGGCTCTGAATCACTGGGAGTTGGATCGTCCTGCAGCTCTGCCACCCATCTCCGATACAATCTCCTCTATCCAACCCACACTACCCGTCCCATTGACCAACCTGGTCGGCGCTGAATCTTTGTTGCAGTCGCTGACCCATCTTCTCCGGCGCGATGACGTTCGTCTGCTGACCTTGCTAGGTCCGGGCGGCATTGGCAAAACCCGTCTCGCGATTGAATTATCACTTCGGTTGAGTGAAGGATTCGCCGACCAGCTTTGCTTTGTCGATTTGTCGGCGTTGTGCGATCACATTCAAGTTGCATCGGCGATTACACAAACACTGGGATTGAAGGAATCAGGGGATTCTCAACTGAAAGCCTATCTGCGTCCGCGCAGCTTTTTACTGG
>JBGOXG010000135.1:0-6333 GCA_041479025.1 Anaerolineae bacterium | reverse complement strand
GGTCCGACAGTAATCTTTACACCTGTGATCAGTTCGGAAAACATCGGGAACACTGTTCCCCAAAAAACGGCTACCGTAATCGCAAGGAAAAGCATATTTTGCAAAAGGAAAGCGGCTTCGCGGGAAATAAAACTTTCCACCTCATGCTCAGCCTTGAGCGTACCACGCCGATTGAATAACAGTGACAGCGAGCCCAGGAAAGTTATACCGATGAACAGGAAGAAGGCTGGTCCCATTGCGGATTTTGAAAACGCGTGCACGGAACCAATCACGCCCGTCCGGGTGATGAACGTGCCGAATAGCGCCAGCGAATAGGTGAGAATGATTAACACCATATTCCATACCTTGAGCATGCCTCGTTTTTCAGACATCATGGCAGAATGCAGGAACGCTGTACCTGTCAGCCAGGGCATCAGCATGGCGTTTTCAACCGGATCCCAACCCCAGAATCCGCCCCAACCCAATACGTCATAAGCCCAACGACCTCCCAATACCAGTCCGATGGTTAGAAAAATCCAGGCTACAAGAGTCCAGCGCCGGGTGGTACGAATCCATGCATCATCGTGGGCTTTACCTGTGATCAAGGCGGCAATGGCGAAGGCGTAGGGTATGACGAACCCGGTAAACCCGAGATAGGTCGTTGGGGGATGTCCAATCATGCCGAAGTGGCGCAGGAGCGGGTTCAGACCACCGCCATCCGCAGGTATATATAGAATTGAATTTGCAGGTTGAAACACTGCTGTGGTCAAGTCCTCTGCTCCACGCACATACCATAAGCGGGCGAAAGGATTGGTAATAAATACCACCAAGCCAATGAAGAAGGCAGTGGTAAGCATGGAAACCATTGTGACGTAAGGCATCATTTCGAGATTGTCTTGCCACTTGCGGCGTAATACAGCTGCGACAAAGCCGGACATCATCCAGGCCCAAAACAAGATGGAACCCGATTGCCCGCCCCACAAGGCTGTCACGCGCAGGAAGGGCGACATGGCCTGGCTCGAAACGTCATAAACGTAGGCAATTGAGAAATCCAGTTTGTATAAAAGGTAGACCAGGATGACCACCGCAATGGTGAGCGCTGGAAACACCAGCAGCGCGGCATTACGGGCGCTTTCCACCCAGGCTGGACGGTTCTCGAATCCACCATAAGCAGAAGCAAGGGAGGCATAGACTGCCAGACCGAAGGCGAGTACCAGAACATAAAGACCAATATCAGCAAGCATAACGACCTCTCAGTGTATTGATGGGAACAAATATCAGGCTTTCATCACGGGTTTTTCCCAAGATAGGGTTCAGCTAACAATTCATCGATCTTTTCGTCGAGCTGAGGCGATTGAAGCGGACCGATGTGAACGCCTTTTAATTCGCCATTCTTGGAAACGTAAAAGGTTTCCGGCACCCCCTTGATGTTGTAAGCATCTGAAATTCGTGTTTTGATGTCGGGTCCATTGATGTAGGTGATGTCGAATTCCTTGATATAAGCCCTTGCTTCCTTCTCGGTGTCAACGTAATCCACACCGATGAAAACCACACCCTGGTCCTTGTATTTGCGCCAGGTTTGCTCAAGATAGGCGGCTTCCTGTCGGCAGGGGGGACACCAGGAAGCCCAAAAGTTGATAATGACCACCTTCCCGCGTAATTCACTCAGGGTAACTTTTCGTTCATCAAAACCGGTGAGTGAAAAATCCGGGGCGGTACCGGAAGAGCGCTGGCCAGCGTTGGCCTTGACAAGGCCAAATGCGAAGAACGTAAGTAACCCGAGTACAAAGGTATAAGCCAGGAAACGGCCAAGTTTTCCAAGCCAATCTTTTTTGTTTAAAGTTGTGTTCTGGGTCTTTGTAGTTTCGTCTGTCATTTTTAACTCCAATGATTCGACTGGGAAAAGATTATGGGTAGAAGTTCAACACATCCTTCAGCGCGCGATCTGCCATTTCAACATCCGCAGCAAGCCAGATTACCAATTTGCCGGATTGAAAATAAAAGTGTTTTTGACCCATGCCATACAACTCATAAATGGTGCGGCCTGCAACTTGTTTTTGGCCGGTGAAAGAAAAGGGGGAATTTCCTTGGGAGATTTTTTCGGTCATGGTATTCAAAGATTGACTTGCAACTGCGCCAGATGAAAACCCAGCCGCCCAAAGGGAAAACTGGCTCCTGTACCCGTATAACCCCTTGGCGCCAGACGTAACCAGAAGATCCTTTTGATGCAAGCGGGTAATCTCAGCCACAGCTTGCGATCCATAGTTTGCTGTTCTTAAAGGTACCCCAGCGATTGATTCTGGCAGAGAAGCGGTTTCGCCACCTGAATAGGTTACAAAACCAAAAAGCAGGCTGCCCGCCACGAGAACTAACCCCACAACGATCATTGAAATCACCATAAATCGCCTGAACACGGTTGTTGTCTCCTGGCTAATGAAATGGCAATACCTTCTGTGGTGTTCAAGAAACATTATCACTAATAATTTCTAGGATAATTGATAAGCGATAGTTTTCACAAGCGCTATATGGCTTAACTACTTGCAAGCCATTTGGCGCGTTAGGCCAGATGAAATCGCGGCATAAATATGACGTGTAAGTTCCCTGCAAGACAATTGAATCTTATTGGCGCATATTTTTAAGCGGTCAACCCCCAACCCGTATTCGCTGTATCAGCCGGACTATCAGGCAATATGGCGGGTAGATAAACCGGCCATATGACGCTTTTTGGGGAAAGAGAAACTGTGTACCATTGATATGAAAAGGGAGTTTTATCTCCCATGAATTGAAAAGGAATTTTATATGGATAATTTTGGTTCAGATGGATATGGTCTCTGGTCTGTGGCTTTTATTAACGCAGGGGTGATTATCATATTTGCTTTCAGCTTCGTCCGTCCCAAAACAAAACGCGATTGGCGCTCCTTTGGCGCTTTTTCCGCGTTTTTGGTGGCGCTTTTTGCAGAGATGTACGGTTTCCCGTTAACCATCTATCTTCTTTCCGGTTGGCTTGCCAGCCGCTACCCCGGCCTCGATTTATTTGCCCATGATTCAGGGCACTTATGGAATACTCTCTTGGGCATCAAGGGCGACCCTCATTTTAGCGGGATACACTTATTCAGCGAGGCGCTGATTGTAGCAGGCTTTATTTTGTTGAGCGCATCCTGGAAAGTGCTTTATCAGGCGCAGCGCACTGGTCAGGTTGCCATGACCGGCCCCTACACTCATGTGCGACATCCCCAGTATGTCGGTTTCATCATCATTATGCTGGGCTTTCTTTTTCAATGGCCAACGTTTCTTACCATTATCATGTTCCCTGTCCTGGTGACGATGTACATTCTGCTCGCCCGGCGCGAGGAACGCGAGTCCATCGCTTTCTTTGGGGATGTGTATACTAGTTACGCCGCCAAAACGCCAGCCTTCCTGCCTGCTTTGGTGCGGATAAACTCCGATCAAGATCAACCCTGACAAATAAATATTAGACCTCTTGCAAAAGTAAGTTAGGGCTCAATTTCGAGCTCCATGTTGCAGATAACCGCTATCAAGTTGAAGCGTTATCCGAAACGTATGCGGCGATTTCGATAGCGCTCACTCAAAATGCGAAAGATTTTCAACCTGTGAATGTTATTCTCAAAAAGAATGCGTTTAAGTGATAAGGCTCGATTGCCGGCTTTCTGTTCCTGGCTTAACGGATGCAGTTTGCATTTCTTGGCAGGTGTTTGGCTGTTTGGATGAAACACACCCAAAGCAATAACGTTATTATTGTGCGAACGATGAGTCTCACTCGCCGCAGTTCGCTCGGCTGCCTGGCGGCCGTTCTGGTCATTGCGGCAGTGCTTGTGGGTTGCGGAAACAAGGAGACGGGGGAGGCGCTGGCTGGACCTCCCCTGTCTCCCTCGTTCCCCGCGTCTCCTATGCGGTTGCCATCGGATCAGCCGACAGTTCAACCGACACCCACACTCTTTGTCTTTGGGCCGCTCGTTGATCCGGACCTCGACCTGAAGGCTGGGCCTGTAGAAGTGCCGCTCGAGCTTCAGATTCCTTCACTCAAGGTCAATGCCCCCGTGCTTGGAGTCGGACTCACATCGGAAAATGTGATGGATGCGCCTAAAGGTCCGATTGGCGATCCGGTTTGGCATACGGTATTCTGGTATCGCGGCGGTGGCATCCCGGGTGACGTAGGCACGGCCACGATTGCCGGGCACGTCAATGATCCGCTTGGACGACCTGCGATCTTCGCTCACCTCGAGCATCTCCAACCCGGTGACCTGATCATCGTCCACCTCAAAAATACCACCATGGACATTCGCTTCATTGTTGACCAGATTAAGGTCTACTCCATCCAAGAGTCTTCCGACCCGGCGGTGCTTACACAGGTCTACGGCGCGGGGCCGGTTGCCGGCACTGGACCACAGCCGGCACCCGACGGCCTCTCGCACCTGACGCTCGTCACCTGCGCTGGAGACATCGTCAACGGCGAGCTCGATCAACGTATAGTCGTTTACGCGACGCGCACCAAGTGAGAGCTCTCCTCAACTGAGCCCTCTCTTCAGTCTCCCCCAACTGGCGGAGATGCACTCTCCCCGCTGATGGATGCGCCGGATTGTGACCGTTTCCCCTTTAGGAATTTCTGTCAATCGAATCCAGCTCGCGACAGCCTCCTCGCAACCGGGAAGTGAGTTACCGTGGGGGCAGGTCTGAGGGTGGTTAAGTTCTTCCATCAGTGTCGCTTCGGTCATGGATGACACCGCATGTTCCAGGTGATGGGCTTCGCTGTGTAGTTTAGACCAGGGCAGCATACGCACCATCATCCACTCCATGAGCATGTGACGGCGCATGACGGTGCGTGCCGATTGCCAGCCAGACCCAGTTAGGTGCGTGCCCACTACCGGCTCGCCATCACGTTCCAGGACATAGATCAAAGAAAGATAGTCTTCAATGGTGGAACTCAATTTGGCTGGTTTGCTTGAAACATCAGGATTTGTGACATTTGTCTTGGAAAACTCTTATTTATTACCATATGATAATTATTAAAATTAGCATATACTAATAAATGGTATTCGATAATCGCAATTCCATTAATAATTAGTTACCCTTCTCCGGAGGTAAAATGTTGTCAATAGTCGAAAAAATTTCTCTTGATGAATTGATGCCGGGCGAACACGGCACCGTTTTATCGTTTACAGATGGTCGTATGGTGACTAACCGGCTGACTTCGCTTGGCTTCACGCCGGGCGTGGCAGTGGATATGACTCAGAATTATGGGCATGGACCATTAATCGTCACTGTGCGCGGGACTCGTGTGGCCCTGGGCCGGGGAGAAGCAGCAAAGATTTTTGTACAACGGGGGCAGGAATGAGTGATTGCCATGATGCTTCTGTATCTGTTACAAGCCGCCTGGTTTCTGTGGGAACAAAAACCCCTTTGATTGCCCTGACCGGCCAGCCCAACATGGGCAAATCCACATTGTTTAACCTGCTTACCGGGCTAAACCAGCATGTGGGCAATTGGCCCGGCAAAACGATAGATCGCCGTGAAGGCAATTTTCTACTGGACGGGCGCGAACTAAACTTGGTCGATCTGCCGGGAACTTACAGTCTGACGGCCAACTCGCCCGAGGAAGTGATTGCGCGGGAGTTTATCTTGCGCGAATCTCCCGATCTGGTCATCGCTGTGGTCAGTGCGGCCAATCTCGAACGCAGCCTTTACCTGGTCTCCGAACTGATTACTTTACCAGCTCCACTTATGGTTGTGTTGAACATGATGGATGTGGCTGAGGAGGAAGGGATTCGTATTGAGCCGGATGTTTTGGAGGCAGCAATGGGTATGCCTGTTATCCCCATGACGGCGACCCGCGCCTCGGGAGTAAAGGATCTGCTGCGTGTCGTTCGTGAGATGTTAGCAGGTCGGCGGGTCTCCATGCCGCATTTGCCCGAAATCCGCTCGGACCACCATAAAGTTCTGAATGAGATCTTGCACCATATCCTCGGTTACGTTCCCGCCCCCTATCCATCCGAATGGACAGCGCTCAAACTTCTTGAAGGGGACGCTGAAATGACCCGCACCATGCGCAGCGCTCTTCCAACTTCGAACTGGGAAGCGGTAAACGCTGTGCTGGTTCAGCATGACGATGCTTTTCTAGCGGTGGCCTCAGGACGCTATGAGTGGATTACGCGGATGATGCGCGCAGCGGTTGTACGCCCCAAGGTGGGACAGATAAGCCTGACGGAGCGGCTTGACCATTGGGCAGCGCATCCCTTCTGGGGACTGGTGATCCTGGCCGGGATTCTTGGACTGGTCTTCTGGCTGACTTTTGCGATTGGTTCGCCCGTTCAAGCATGGCTGGCAACTGAAGTGGTT
>JBGOXG010000016.1:0-22369 GCA_041479025.1 Anaerolineae bacterium | reverse complement strand
TGGAAAACACGCGTGTTGAGATTGGACAACTCGGTGAAAATGCAATAATTTTGGGGGCGGCCGCAGTATTTGCCAATAATTATTCCTACCTTTTTACCCGACTCATAAAACCTGATCGATCAAATTAATAACCGGGACAATGGTTCCTCTATGGACAATGGTTTCAAACTAATCAAACCGAGAATCGTACCTCCACTCGACGACGAATTTCTCCCAGCGGTGCTGGCAAACCAAGCTTTTAAGTTGCAAACGGCGGGTGTGGGAGTACCTCTGGTAATTGGCTTGGAGCGTGAATCCGGGAAGCTTTCACGGTTTGAAACTTGCGTCTTCCCGGAAGACCACCCCAAAGCCAGCGCAAACTTTTATTATGTCGAACGCCTGGTCAAATTCCTCCTCTGGCAGCGCGGTGGATTTCGGTTGTTCATTGGAGGGTCAAGCAATATCGGTAATTATATTCGCCAGGTATATTCAGAAACCGGTGCACAGTGTTTTGATTCTCTTTTTATGGGTAATCAGGTATATGAAAAGCCTTTCACAGTGGAGGTTTGTGAACCGCACCAAGTTCCCCCTGCAAATGAGGGCGGTGAGGTGATCGGTCGCCATTTGGATGGCCGTAGGATTGGGTTTGACCTAGGGGCATCAGATCGTAAAGTTAGCGCGGTGGTTGATGGTCAGGTGATTTTCAGTGAGGAGAAAATCTGGAATCCGTCCATACAAACCGACCCGGCTTATCACTATAATGAAATTGTGGATTCGCTGAAAACCGCGGCGTCAAAAATGGATCGAGTGGACGCCATCGGGGGTAGTTCAGCAGGTATCTATATCAATAACCGCCCGATGGTAGCTTCACTTTTCCGTGGCATCCCTCCAGACCGCTTTCCCGATATCCGAAACTTGTTTTTACGCATCGGCAAGGAATTCAATGTTCCACTTGTAGTAATCAACGACGGTGATGTGGCAGCCCTAGCGGGATCTATGTCCCTCGAAGACAACGGCGTGCTGGGAATCGCGCTTGGCTCCAGTGAGGCGGCCGGATATGTGGATCTAAATGGCAACATTTTGGGCTGGCTAAATGAATTGAGCTTTGCCCCGATTGATTACAACCCTAACGCTCCCATCGAGGAATGGTCCGGGGATATCGGCTGCGGTTCGACGTATTTCTCACAACAATGCGTTTTTCGGCTGGCGCCCAAAGTTGGAATTGAAATCCCGCAAGCTCTTTCAAATGTCGAAAAATTGGCTTTTATGCAGGACAAACTCAAGGCTGGCCATGAGGGCGCGGTAAAGATCTGGCAGACCATGGGAGTTTATCTGGGTTATGGAATTGCGCATTATGCTGATTTCTACGATATGAAAAACGTAATCATTCTGGGGCGCTGCACATCCGGCGAGGGGGGGATGATTATGTTTGATGAAACCAGGCGGGTACTACAAAATGAATTTCCGAATCTTGCTCAGCGAATTCACGTTCAACTCCCGGATGAAAAAAGCCGGCGGGTTGGCCAATCGATTGGCGCAGCCAGTCTACCAATCATAAACTGAACAAAAGGGTATGTAGATGAAATTTCATCAGAGTACGGCCGAGTTATTCATTCCCGACGGATTGGCGCCAGAAAAAGCTCTGAGACGCACTACGCATATGGCGATCAGTGCCCACCAGGATGATATCGAAATCATGGCAGTAGAACCCATCTTGAGCTGCTTTCAGCAGCCCGACTTATGGTTCAGTGCCGTTGTGATGAGTGATGGGCGCGGCTCGCCTCGAGATGACCTCTACAAGGATTACTCCGATGAAGAGATGCGGGTGGTACGTTTTAAGGAGCAAAAGAAGGCTGCGATTGTGGGCGAATATGCTGCCCAGGTATTGCTTGATTATCCCAGCAAGACAATAAAAGACGCAAAAGACAAACAGCCAGTAGAAGACCTGCTGTTGATGTTCAATGCGATGAACCCTCAATTTGTATATACCCATAACCTGGCGGATAAACATGATACTCACGTAGCCACTGCATTGCGCGTGATCGAGACCCTCCGCCGCCTGCCAGCAGCCGAGCGCCCGGAAAAATTATACGGGTGCGAGGTTTGGCGCAGCCTGGATTGGCTGCTGGACAGCGACAAGGTTTCTTTCGACCTCAGCTCGCACGAAAATTTGCAGGCCGCTTTGCTGGGCGTGTTTGACTCTCAAATCTGTGGCGGTAAGCGATACG
Source organism: Anaerolineae bacterium (assembly GCA_041479025.1). Taxonomy (GTDB): domain Bacteria; phylum Chloroflexota; class Anaerolineae; order Anaerolineales; family Villigracilaceae; genus JBGPQJ01. Next base: position 20,162 of record JBGOXG010000016.1, on the reverse strand, counting down.
ACTTGGCCTCGATGGGGCGCCGCAAGGCCAATGCCACCTATTTCGAGTCTCATGGCCTGGATACTGCCCGGGGTCTTTCATTTGGCATGGACTTAACACCTCTGATTGAAGATGACAGGAAACCGATTAACGATTTTGTGCAGGAATATATTGCCCGCTTTGCCCGGGATGTGGCTGATTGTCTTATTCGACTTGGCTAATATCTGCGAATGAGCATCTGCCGATGATGGAGAATTGTTGTGCGATCTAATCGATCACCACAAAAACAAATAATCGGAATCGATGTGGGCGGGACCAAGATTGCAGCTTGCCTGGTCGACTTGCAAGGTAAGATCCTGTCGTCTATCCGCCGGCCGACTGATGTTACCAAGCCGGATGCAACCCTGGATAGCATCGCCAGTTCAGTCAAAGAACTGATGGCTGCCAACCACCTTGATTCCAAAAGTATCGATGCCATTGGGTTTGGCATCCCCGGACTTGTGGATGCCGAAAAGGGCATCGGAATCGCATCGGTAAACCTGGGCTGGAAAAACGTCGCGGTGCGGGCCGGCCTGGAAGCCCGGTTGGGAATTCGTTGTGCCATCGACAATGATGTCAGAGCGGGAGCAAAGGGTGAGGTCCGCTTTGGTGCTGCAAAAGGGTTTAAAAATCTGGTCTACCTCAATGTTGGTACTGGCATTTCAGCCGTGATTCTGCTCGACGGAAAATTTTTTATGGGTACTCACGGGCTGGCCGGCGAAATTGGTCATGCGGTCCTGGTTCCGGATGGTCCGGTGTGCAAGTGCGGCGGCCGCGGGTGTTTTGAGGCAGTTGCTTCGGGCCCAGCTATCGCGGAAAGAGCGCTTGGAAAAATCAAAGATGGGCAAGATTCCATTCTCGCACCACAAGGAGGGTCTCTTTCGCAACCTCTAACTGCGGAGAACGTGTTTGCAGCCGCCCTGCAGCGCGACCGAGTAGCTATTGAGACGTTGGAGGAAATCGGCAGGTTGATGGCTTACTCACTTCAATACCTTGCCCTGGCTTATGACCCGGAAGCCATTGTCATCGGCGGCGGAGTCGTGTTAAGCAGTCCTTTATTATTCAAGAGTATTCAGCAAATCCTTCGTGAGTTGGGTAACAGTTCCTGGGTATTTGGAAAAGCCTATGCCAAGGATCTGGTGAGACTCTCTACGCTTGGTAACAACGCTGGGGTACTAGGTGCTGCAGCCCTGGTAGCCCCTCAACCATAACAAGAATAACCCATTGTTTCTAATGGAGCCCTGGAAGGAGGTGATCGTTAGAAAAATAATCAAGCACGTTTGTCTGATTTAAATGATTCCCTATCAACCATATATGAAAGAGGAGAACGATGAACCGTATACTGCAAGTAACAACAATTTTGTTTATTGTAGTTTTGATGGTGAGCGGCTGTGGTACCCCGGCAACTCAGACACCGGCTGCCCAAGCACCCACAACGGAACCCCAAGCAGTCACCAAGCCGGTGACGATGGATTTTGTCGTCTGGTCCTATGGTATTGAAACCATCACCGACAACATCAAGAATTTCCAGACGCTGAATCCTAACATTACCATTAACCTTAAGGATTACTCCTGGCTTGATTACCACGATACGATGGTGGGCGCCTTTGCAGCCAATAACCCGCCGTACCTGCTGTACGGCTCAGATCACTGGCTGAACGAATGGGCCTCAGCTGGCTGGCTTGCCCCTCTGGACAAATACTGCCCGAACGTAAAAGAATACAACAAGGAAGTCGCTCCTTATGCTCTACAGGGGATGACTTATAAAGGCGAAGTCTATGGCGTATCCTACTATGCCGATACAATGGACTTCATCTACAACGATGCCCTGCTCCAGAAGGGTGGTTTTACAACTGCTCCAGCAACCCTGGATGACGTCTACACTCAGGCCAAGGAATTGAAGGCCAAGGGCGTGAACGAGTACCCGATCATCATGGCCTGGTCTCAGAAGGAAGGCGCTTACCCGGAGGCCTGGACCTCGTTAGTGTTTGCCCAACAGAAAGGCGGCAATGCTTTGTTTGATGCCGACCTCAACCCGGTCTTCAACAAAGAGGGCAGCGCAGCTTACAATGTAATGGAATGGCTGCGCAAGGTCTACGCTGAAGGCTTGATGGATCCTGCCAGCCTCTCGATGGCTGAGATTGACCAGGTCAAATCCATGCAAGCTGGTGCTCACACATTCACGATTGCACCACAATACAACATGGCCGAGTTGAACAAACCGGCCAGTGGTGATTTCGCCGGCAAATTTAAGATCGCATTGATGCCTGGCCCGAGCCATGCCACCGTCGGTTACGTCCGCTTCTATGCCATGACCCAAAAAGTCATTGATGCAGGTCCTGAATACATTGCTGCGGCATGCAAATTCATGGACTACTTCGGTGGAAAGACCAATGGCGATTATACAGTCGTGAAGCGCTGGGCCGTTGAGAACGGTCTCGGCTTTGCCCAACTACCGCTATTCGATGACCCAGCTGTCATCGAAGCCTTCGGCAAATGGGGTGATGTACCCACGATCAAAGAACAGGCCACACTTGCCCGTGCCAAAGAAGGTTTGACTCCCTGGTACGGCAGCTGGGACGTCTTTGCCCGTGCTGAAATCCAAAAGGGTATCCTCGGCGATCAAACTTCTCTTGACACGCTCAATAATATGGCTGCCAAATGGAATGAGTTGAAGGCTGCCCAGTAAAGTTTTCCCATGGGAGGACCGGGATATAAGCCCCGATCCTCCCATGGAACCAGAAGGCCCATTTATTGGAGGTGAACGATGTCTGCCAACCTCACCACTAAAGAAAAATTACGCCGGAATCTCAATCGGTTTATTGGAGGATTTTATCCTTATGCTTCAGTGTTACCTGCTATGCTGGTAATTGTCCTTTTCACGATCTATCCGGTAATCTATGCAGTCCGAATTAGCTTCTACCAATACATTTTGACAAAACCTAACTCACACCCCTTTGTTGGTCTTAAGAATTTTCATGATGTAATTACCAGCTATTACTTCAAAAATTCGCTCATTAATACCAGCATCTATACCATAGCTTCGGTTACTGGAGTAATCATATTTGGGTTAATCGTAGCACTGCTATTAAACACGAAAATTCGATCCGTCAATGCACTAAAGATTATTATCTTGCTGCCCTGGGCAATTCCGGCAGTCGTTGCAGGTCTGATGTGGAAATGGATCTTAAACTCAGATTTTGGCATTTTTAATGGCATCTTATATTCACTGGGCGTAATCGACTCTTATATTCCTTTCCTGGCCAACCCGATTCTGGCAAAGATAAGCCTTATCATGGCACATATCTGGAAAGAAGGCCCTCTGGCGGCCATTTTCATCCTGGCAGGTCTTCAGCTCATTCCGAATGAATTTTATGAAGCGGCGAAAATCGACGGTGGCGGTGATCTGCTGGTGTTCCGATTTATTACATTGCCGCTACTGCGACCTATTTTGTTGGTTGTCCTGGTTTATGAGACGATGACGGCCATCCTTACATTTGACATAGTCTACGTGTTGACTGGCGGCGGCCCCGCTGATTCAACTGCTTTGATTAGTTGGTTTGCCTATGCTGAAATTTACAAATTCCTAAATTTGGGAGCTGGCATTGCACTGTCAATCATCATTGCGTTGATAACCCTGATATTGATTATTCTTTACATGCGGGCATTGAAGACCGAGGATGCGATTTCCTGAGGATGGCATGGCGATGAAAATTAAACCACGCGCGTTAACAAAATCGATTTTATTGAATTTGCTGGTACTTTTCTTGATCGTTTATATCGCGGGTCCCTTCATCTGGGTGATTTCCGCAAGTTTTCAAGGTGAAAATGAATTGCTTAAGAAACCACCTTCCTTCATTCCAAAGAATCCCATAACGGATAACTATCGTTATGTGTTTACCGGTCAGGTGCCAACCTCCTATGAGGTAAAAGGTCAGTTACGCAGCCGGATTTCACAGGAAGCGCGGCTGATCGCCCCCGCCCTTAAAAATAGTTTTATTATTGCCATATCCGTGTTGATTATCAACCTATTGTTTGCTACCCCTGCGGCCTATTCTTTTGCACGCTTGCGCTGGAAGTTCAAGAGCGGGTCCTATAACTTTATCCTGGCTAGCAGGCTAATGCCTGCCATGGCGATTGTTATTCCGTATTATGTAATTATCCAATCGTTAAAATTGATGAATACTCATTTATCCCTGATCCTTGTGCATAGTGCGCTTACCATCCCATTTTCCATCTGGTTCCTGACGCTATACATCACAAATATCCCCCGAGAAATGGAGGATGCAGGTCGGGTGGACGGATGCAACTATTTCCAGGTGTTGCAGAAAATTGTTGTACCAATGATCATGCCCGGTCTGGTTGCTGCCGCTGCCTTCGCCTTTATGACCTCCTATAATGAGTTCTTGTTTGCTCGGTTCCTGACTACATCCATCACGTCTCAGACTGGGCCGGTGATTATCTCATCGATTTCCGGCAATCCTGATGTCTCATATTCATTGATTTCGGTCTGTATCACCCTGGGTATGATTCCACCTATCATTCTGGCCATCACCATGCGCAAGTGGCTCACCGAGGGTCTGTCTTCCACGATTACATTCCGTTGAAACCCTACCATTGTAAAGTCATTCAAAGAGGGAACATGCTTACTATGAAAGAAAAAGTCCAGGCACGCGAGGGAACCCTCATCCTGCCCACCTATGCTATCAAAGGTGAAAATCGCAATCCGGTCTTCCGCTCTCAATATGGGGTGGCACATATATACCCGTATACACTGCTGGATGATATTGACGCCAAAAGTAATGATGAGACTTACCACACACTGGTATTGGAAAATCAGTACCTGCGGGTCACGTTAATCACTGACCTGGGTGGCCGGGTATATTCCGTTTTTGACAAGGTCTCCCAGCGGGAGGTGTTTTACAAGAACTCCATCGTGCGCTTTGCTCCCCTGGCAATTCGCGGGGCTTTTTTCTCAGGCGGTATGGAATTTAGCTTCCCGGTGGCGCACGCCCCTACCACCTGCGATAAAGTCAATTGGGATATTCGCAATAATGAGGACGGGTCTGCAAGTGCTTCAATTGGCGGGCTGGAGCATCTCTCTGGCCTGCGCTGGATGATAACTTTGACTCTTTTTCCCGACCGGTGTGCATTGGCTCAGGATGTCTATCTATACAACCCAGGTACACTTCCCGGCAGATACCACTATTGGACCAATGCATCTTTGGATGCCAATGAGGGTACAGAGTTCATTTACCCACTCCACCGCGCCCGCTCATATGAATATGCAGGAAGTGCATCCTGGCCTTTTGCGCGTCTCGATTTGATTCAGGAAGATCCCGGCCTGCCAGGTATGGAAGGTGTACCAATGTGGCCCGCCGGACGACTACTAGCGCCAGTTAATTTTCGCTGGCAGAAAAATATGCTTGCCCAAGTATCCATTTTTGGCAGGGATGTGGCGTGGAACTATTTCGGTGCCTGGCAGCATAAGGTCAATCATGGATATGCCCATGTAGCGAACAGCCAGGATGTTTCTGGAATGAAACTTTGGTCGTGGGGTAACGCACCTGTTGGTGTGGTAAACCAGACTGCCCTGACCGATGATGGATCTTTGTATGCTGAAACCCAATGCGGTGCAATGGAAACGCAACTTGACTTTGCCTTTCTGCAGCCCGGTGATACACGCACCTGGCGTGAATGGTGGATCCCGCTGCGGGAAATTGGCGGTCTGACTTGCGCTTCCGAAACCGTCGGAGCCAGGATTAACCTGACACCCGTTAGCGATAGTGAATTAGTTAGACTAATCGTGGCAATTTGCCCGGCGATGCCGTACGACAAGGCCATGGTCACGGTTACAGTGTCCGACAAAATTCTAATAGAAGAGACCTGTTCGGTTTCACCCGAAAAGCCGTGGATTCATGAAACCACAATTAATGCTGTCGAAATCGCCGATAAACCGATTATTCTAGTTGTTAGAGATTCGCTCGGTAAAGTGATATTGGAAAATACTCAAAACCGAGAACCTGGTCAGATAGATGCATTTTACAAAAGAGAAGACATTCATCCAACCACAGCAGACGATTTCTATATGCTGGGCGTAAAGCATGAGAACTTTGACAACCGGGAGCAGGCGAAAGAGGCCTATACGAAGGCACTGCGGGTTGCCGATAACCACCAAAAAGCTCATCTGAGATTTGGTCTGATGTTACTCCGGTCCGTACAGTTTAAAGAAGCGGATATGCATCTTTCCCGTGCGGAGGAACTCGGACTCGTTGAAAGCTCCTATTATCGTGGGCTTATCGCATTATTTGAGGGTAGGTTGACTGATGCCGAAGAGTACTTCAAATCCGGACAGAGCTCTGAAACTCATTCTACTGCGGCTGTAATGGGCCTGGGTAAAGTTGCATTGCGCAACAAGAAATGGGATCAGGCGATCGGATTCTTTTATCAGGCAAGCCAGCAGGCAGCTGGAACGGTCTCGCCAGCTACTTTGCTGGCTATTGCATTGCGGCACGCCGGAAAGGTGGAAGAAACACACGCAGAGTTGCAGCGAGTATTAGCGCGTGATCCACTCAACCACCCGGCTCTATATGAAATGGCTTCAGGGAATTATCCTGAAAGCAAGGCGGTTCAGCGGAAGTTGCAGCGAATCTTATCGGACGATTATCAATACTTTATTGATTTGGCTTGCTATTACCTAAGTGCCGGTCTACCAGGTGATGCGCTCGAGGTGCTGAAGACCGCTTGGACGCAGAAGGAAAATGCAATGACGGCTTATCTCAGCGCATTCCTAAGCCATCAAATAGGAGACGCTCTCGCAGAAGGCGTCTGGCTCGAGAAGGCTCGGGGGGCTTCTCCTGATTTTGGGTTCCCAAGCCGCCTGGAGGAAGTCCTGGCGCTGCAATTTGCCCTGGAAAAAGATTTTCAAGATTCAAAGGCAAAGTATTTCCTGGGGAATTACTTCTATGCCCATGAGCGATGCGACGAAGCCATCCAACTGTGGACTGAGGCCCTGGATGGAATGGACGCTTATGATGTCCTCTTCCGCAACCTGGGTATCGGCGCTTGGCAGCGAAAGAACGACCCCGCTGCGGCTACCGAGTGGTTCGAAAAGGCATTGGCCCTCAACCCTCACAACCAGGATCTTTATCTGCACCTTGATGAATTGTATAAGTTCCGGAATCTAACTAATAACCGGGAACAATTACTTGAGAGAATAAAAGGTCTTTCAGATGCCCGAGAAGATGTGCACAAACATCGAATCACAATGATGGTGGAACTTGGGCATTATCAGGAAGCGATTGAAGTGATGGCGGCCGAGAAGTTTATTCCATTGGAAATGGACCAGAGTTTCCACGAAGTCTACGTGCAGGCTCTAATGATGCGCGCGAAAGATCATCTCAATGCGGGTCGGATAGAAGAAGCCATCCGAGATTACTACAAAATGCTGGAGTATCCGGAAAATCACGGTGTGGGCGCTCCAACGACCCGCGCTCAGGCTCATATTTATTACCATATTGGTCTTGCATATGAGAAGTTGGGCAGATACCCGAAGGCAATCAAAGCATGGCGTGAAGCAGCAAGTGAGCATCATCCTCATGGGAAAGAACGGTTCACCTATGTCCAGATGGCGCTCGATAAGCTCAGCCGTTACAGCGAGCTGGGCTTAGAAGAATAAACAAGGCATAAACCGGTATCCAGCTATGTACACGCTCTAAAATGCAAATAACCGGTACCGGAAAAAATTCAGAAAAATGGAGAAAAGCTATGAAAGTCTTATATGCTGGTGATGCCGCATCGAAAATTGGACCAATTTTTATTGCCTCGCCTTTCAATGTGGAGGTCAAAGGATTCTCCCACCATATTTGGGGACAGCCGCTGATCGATTCACTAAATGAAGGTCATATTGAAGTTGTTCATATGACATGCGAACAGGCAATTGCCGATTTTCCGCGCACAGTTGAAGGGTTGTCTGAGTTTGATGTTGTTATCCTCTCAGACTGTGAGTTCGAAGTATTGGCTCTTTACCCATTCTGGGTAGCGGGTACACCCTTGCCTCGCACCAACCGTGTTAAGGCCATTCGAGAGTATACACGAAACGGCGGAGGCCTATTAATGGTTGGCGGCTGGACATCTTTCAGCGGCCGTTTTGGCCATGGCGGATACTACAATACGCCCATCGAAGAAGCGTTACCGGTTACTTGCATGAAAGGTTTGGATGACCGGATAGAGACTCCGGAGGGAGTAAAAGTCAAAATTTTAAAAAGCGAGCATCCCATTGTAAAGGGAATTCCCTGGGAAGAATGTCCGGTTTTCGAGGGCTTCAATAGAATTTTTCCCAAGCAGGGCGCAGAAGTTCTCGCAACGATCGGTGAAGGTGAAGACGAGAACCCTTTAATCGTTACCTGGGAATTCGGTAAAGGCCGCGCAATGGCCTTCGCCAGTGATTGCAGCCCCCATTGGGCGCAATTCTTCCAACCCTGGAAGTATTACGGCCAGTTTTGGCGCCAAGCGGTGCGGTGGTTGGGTAAAGAAAAATAATCCACAGCTTCCTGATTGACGCGTGTCGAGTTGGCTTTTTCCAACTATTATAAATATGCATGGCTGGCTTCCAGTAATGCATAAATATATCTGATTACAAATTCGGAACTTCATTAACCATCCTACTTCAGGAGAGCGGAAAATGAAAGATATCACCTTTGCCGTCATCGGTTCTGGGTTTATGGGAAATGTACTGGTTAGAGCGGCGAGCGAGTTGCCGTATGCCAAATGCGTAGGTGCCGCCGATGTGGAGCATGCCCGAGCGCAAAATTTGACTAATACCTATGGTGGAAATGCTTATCAAGATTTTCATGAAATGCTGGAAAAAGAAAACCCGCGGGCTGTAATCATCGCAACTCCGGAACACAATCACCTGGAACCTGTGCTAGCTGCCGCCGAACACGGCGCGCAGGTTTTCCTGGAAAAACCGATGGCCACATCCCTAAAAGATGCCGATGAAATTGACAAGGCCTGCAAAGACGCGCGGGTCAAACTGATGATTGGCTACATCCTGCGCTTTGAAATTTCTTACGCCATGATTCAATCCGCTGTGGCCGAAGGCAGCATTGGTAAATTCCTCTCTGCTTATGCGCGGCGCATGGCCACCATCTCCGAGGCTCGCAGGTTAGGTGGACGGGTCAGTCCATTGACCTATATCGGTGTGCACGACATTGACCAAATTCTCTGGTACCATCCGGTTCCGGTGAAATCCGTTTACGCCAAAGCAATTAAGGGTCGTGTATGGGAAGAGCTGGGCACCTTTGATTCCGCGTGGTTGATGATGGAATTTGAGGATGGAGCCCTGGGAATTCATGAAGTGGGTTGGTGCCTCCCTGAAGAATGGGCTAAATGGCTAAGTCCGGCTTCCTGGAGTGGCTTCGGCGACGTACGAATGAATGTTACTGGAACACACGGGAATTTATTTCTGGACTTCACGCCGATGAACTTATATGGAGTAAATCAAGAGGGTTGGAAGATGCCGGATACCCGCCACTGGCCGACCCTTCACAATAAGACAATTGGTGCGGTAAAACTGGAAGTGGAACACTTTTTTGAATGTGTACTCAACGATAAGACCCCGCTGGTGACAGGCGAGGATGGTCGGCGATCTCTTGAAGTAATGCTGGCCGCCGAGAAGTCAATAGCTGAAGGTGAGAAAATTAACTTACCGCTCTGATTACTAATTACCAAGTTTCAGCCTTTATAAAATAAGACTGATCCTGGTGAAGGTATTGGTAAATGAAAATACATTTTACCGGTGGTTCAATCTAAACGCTCGATAAGGAATTAAGGGATCACACCTTGTGATGGAGGGTGAGCAGATTGTTATAATTGGCAATTGTCCAGCCTTGCATGTAAAAAGAAAATGCCGACTGCCCGCGTCCTTTTGAAGCGCACAACATTTCGCGATCAGCCCTGCTTAAGCTGATTACAGCTCATGGTATGGTACCGCCCTTACACGCTGTTCTCGTCGGTGAAGAAAAGGATGAGTAGCAAGTTGTATGCCGAGAGTGCAATGTGGTCAATCGGGGCATTCGAATCCGCTAAAAACCCCGGTAAAATCAAAAAAGCGCACAATCAAATAAAAATATTGTTTGATTGTGTTCTATTTTGTTGCATTTCTGGGTAGACTTTCCTATGATTTAAAAAAATAAAGAAAAATGACCTCACAAATATACATAAGGTTGTGCGATGCTGAAGAAAGAACGCCAAAGAGAAATATTGAAGGTCATTGAAAATATCGGCAAAGTTGAAGTAGATGAGCTTGCTAAACTTCTACGGGTATCTGTAATGACCATTCGTCGAGACTTGACCGAGCTTGATGAACTGGATCTTATCGAAAGAGTCCATGGCGGCGCCTTGTTGCCACGTGACACAGAGGGTAATGATGAACCGCCTGTTTTAGAACGAAGCAAAGAAAAAACAGAAATCAAAGAGAGTATCGGCAGAGTTGTTGCCGGGATGATCAAAGACGGAGAGAAGATCTTTTTAGGCTCCGGTTCGACAACGGCAGCCGTCGCCGCATCATTATTGCGCCATCGTAATCTGACAGTGATAACCAACGCCATAAATGTTGCCAATATCCTGATCGCTGCTCCACAAATCAATGTCGTTGTTGTAGGGGGATTCTTACGTAGGTCCGAATTATCCCTTATAGGTTATTTTGCGGAGAATGCACTTCAAGGTCTACAGGTTGACAAATTGGTTATCGGTATTCGGGGTATTGACCCGGTCAAAGGGCTAACAAACGATAATATGGAAGAGTTGATTACCGACCGGGCAATTTTGAACATCAGCAAAAACGTCATTGTCGTTGCCGACCACAGCAAATTTGGGCATGTTGCCGCAATTCGCACTGCCCCGATCACGGCTGTTACCAAAATCATCACTAACCTGGGTGGCCCCAAGGATATTTTACAGACGATACGTCAAATGGGCATACAGATTATAGAAGTCTAATAAACCTGTCACGATCATATATGGAATCAAGATGTCTTCCACATCACTCGGAATACATACTAAACAAGAAATTCTTTCGCAGCCCGATGTCTGGGAAAAAACTCTCAACCATCTAGAGAGATTAGCCCCCTCTCTTTATCCAAACATCTCTGAATACGATCAAGTAGTCTTCTCGGGTTGTGGTTCGACCTTTTATCTTTCGCGGTGGGCTGCGCGGGCATGTGAGAAGGAAACCGGGATAGTCAGCCGTGCTGTGCCGTCCTCTGACCTGTTGCTGTTTCCTGATAACTGGGTTCATAAAGGCAAGAAGACCTTATTAGTAGCGGTGTCACGTTCATCCGAAACAACAGAAACCATTCTCGCACTTAAAAACTTTAAATCTGGCGGTTATGGTGACACTGTCGTAGTGACATGCTACCCTAATTGCGAGCTGGCACAACTTTCTCCTAACGTGATCGATGTGCCCGAGGCGCAGGAAGAAAGCGTGGCTCAGACACGATCTTTTTCCAGTATGCTCCTGGCTATTTGCTGGCTGATCTTGAAGCATGTTCCAAATGGACTTCCAGCCATTTTCTCTATAGTTGGTAAGGACCTGATTGATCACTATCGTCCACTCGCAGACCGCCTGGGCCGTGATCAGTCGATCACGAAGTTCTTCTTCCTGGGCAGCGGGTCTCTCCATGGTTTGGCCAATGAAGCCATGCTGAAGATGAAGGAAATGTCCCTGGCCTATTCGGAATCGTTTCATACACTTGAATTCCGTCATGGACCTATGTCCATGGTAGACCCAGAGAGCCTGATTATTAGTTTGATAAACGAGTCGGCCAGAGAGCATGAGTATTCCTTATTGCGAGAAATGCGGTCAAAAGGCGCACGAACACTAGGATTTCTTGATCTAGATGATCCAAAAATTGGGGACGCTTTAGACGAGCGGGTTTTGCTTCGGAGCGGGATGCCAGAACTGTGGCGCGCTCCGCTGTATCTCCCGATCTTACAGCTCATTGCTTATGAACGAGCAATCAGTAAAGGTCTGGACCCGGACCGTCCGACCAATCTAACCTCTGTGGTGGTATTGCATGGCTAGCTCAAATTCCTTCAATACTTTTAATCTCTCAATGTTGATTTCTAAAGAAACCATTAATGCTAAGGTGCAAGTCAAAAACTGGGAAGAGGCGACGGAGGCTGTCGGAAATCTGCTTGTATCAGCCGGGAAAATTAAACCGGATTACATCACGGCGATGAAGAGAGTGCTGAAAGAGATGGGACCTTATGCCGTGATCGCACCTGGGATTGTGCTCCTGCATGCCCGTCCAGAGGACGGTGTGATTGAGCCCTGCCTGGGATTGATCACACTCGTTCATCCGGTCCCCTTCGGTCATTCCGAGAATGACCCTGTAGACCTGGTCTTTGCCCTTGGGGCGGTCGACAAACAAGCGCATATTACCGCCCTGCAGCAGCTGGCAGAAATGCTGGGTGATGCAGGCAAATTACGAGAAATTCGTTCTGCTCACAACGATAGTTTGTTGCTCAAGATTCTGGTTGGAGAAACTTAAATTTCACTCGAAGCGGCAGGAGGCCGATATGCGAATCGCAACCTTGTGTGGCATGGGTTTTGGTACGAGCATGATGCTCAAGCTATTCATAGACGATATTCTCAAGGCGGAGGGGATTAAAGCTGAAGTTGTTCCCTGGGACCTGGGCACGTTTAAAGGACAGCAGGCTGATATCATCGTCGCCGCTAAGGATATGGGGTCACACTTGCGTTCCACAAAGTCGACCGTCGTCCTAATCCACAACCTGGTCGATAAGGTTGAAATCAAGTCCAAGATAATGGAGGCGATCAATGCTCTCCCCAAAGCCGGGGCAGGGTGAGATCGACCAAAGGAGGTGAACCAAACATATCATTCAGTGACCTTGCTCTTCGTGCATTTTCAACCTAATCATAATATCTAAGGAGGCTCAAAATGCAAGTCTTATATTTCGTAATCCAATTGATCCAAATACCGGCCATTATATTGGGGTTAATCGCGATGGTTGGCTTGATATTGCAGCAGAAATCCTTTGGGGAGGTCCTGCAGGGCACTCTTAAAACTATCCTGGGGTTGCTCATCCTTAGTATCGGTATCGGCGCCCTGATCGCTGCCCTGATCCCGATCCAAAATATGTTCCAGGCCGGTTTCTCAGGCACTGGCCTGCAAACCTTCGTTACGTTCGACGAAGGCGTGGTCGGCGCTGTTCAAAGCGCCAATGTGAAAGACGTCGGCGCGGCAATCGCCTTCACCTTGCTGTTCGGATACATTATCCATATTATCCTGGCCCGCATTACCCCCTTCAAGTATCTGTATCTAACCGGCCATATGATCTGGATCCACGCTGGCGCCTTTGCCATCCTGTTCTACTCCTTCGGATTGTCGCTAGTCTGGACTGTCGTGCTGGCTTCAATTGTGGACGGTGTCTACATGACCCTGATGCCTGCATTGGCCCAACCGATCATGCGCTTGATCACCGGCACGGACGAGATCGCCTTCGGTCATGGCCAAACGTCTTTGAACATGCTCTGCGCCTGGGTTGGCAAGCTGATCGGTAAGAAAGACGACTCGGCTGAGAAGCTCAATGTGCCCGAAGGTCTAAACTTCTTCCGTGACATGGCCATCTCCATCTCTCTCATTATGCTCGTGGTCGCGTTTATAGCGGCGATCGTTGCTGTGATCCAAATCGGCATTCCGGCGTTCGAGACGAATATCAGCGGCGGACAGAATTGGTTGGTCTTCACAATTCTCCAGGCACTGGGCTTCACCGCTGGTGTGTTGGTACTGCTACAAGGTGTCCGGATGTTGATCGCAGAGATCGTGCCGGCCTTCAAAGGCATTGGTGAGAAGGCGATTCCGGGTGCCAGACCAGCTCTGGACTGCCCGGTCATCTACCCCTTCGCCCCGAATTCCCTGATAATAGGCTTGATCTCCGGTACGATTGGTCAGGTAGTGGCAATAATCATCTTGGCCTTGATCGGGTGGCCCGTCCCTCTACCGAGCATGATCGCGGCGTTCTTCGCAAGTGGATCGGGTGCCATCTTTGGCAATGCAACCGGCGGTCGCCGCGGCGCCTGGGCAGGCGGTTTCCTGTGGTGCTTCGTCGGCTGGTTCCTGATCAGCTTCACCTATAAATTCCAGGTGTTTGGTGATCTTACTGCCATGGGTGCGACTGCGCTCGGATTCACCGTTCCGGATGCCATTATTCCGGGTATCGTGATCTGGGCAATCGCCAAGCTGTTCGGAGTATAAAGTAATATACAAAGAGGGGACCGTGGAAAATTCTGCGATCCCCTCTCATCTCTGAAATCATTTTCTCCAATGCAAACGCTCATTACTGGTGGCACCATCCTAACTCCTGATCAGGTATTAAAGGATCATACCCTGATCATTGACGGCGAGAAAATTCTGCGCATCGCCCACCACACTCTCCCTGCTCTAAATGGAAATGAAATTATTGATGTAAAAGGTTTTTTTGTCGTACCGGGGTTCATTGATGTTCACGTCCACGGAGCAGTTGGCTCCGATACCATGGACGCCACGAGCGAGGCAATCCTTCGCATGGGGAATTATTTAGCCCGCCACGGGGTAACTTCCTTTCTTCCAACCACGGTCGCAGCCTCAGTAAAGGATATCCAGGCCGCGATCGATAATGTTTCTGCAACGCCTCACTCTTCCGAAGGGGCCCGACATATTGGCATTCATCTGGAAGGACCTTACCTGAGCTATGAATACCGGGGAGCGCAGCCACCCAACCATTTACGTTCTGCCAATCCAAATGAATACAAATCCTGGCTCAGATATAAGGAGGTACGCCTTATCACAGTTGCGCCCGAAGTAGAAGGTGTTTCGGATTTGATCAAAGCTGGGAAAGAGGCAGGGATCGAATTCGCTCTCGGACATACTGGCGCCACTTATGAACAGGTGCTGGCCGCAGTGGAACTCGGATTGCACCAGGCGACACACACCTTCAACGGGATGCCCGGCTTGAAGCATCGTTCTCCCGGGGTACTAGGAGCGGTTTTAAGCGATGACCGCATATGGGCGCAGATTATCGCGGATGGAATACATGTTCATCCGGCCATCGTAAAGCTGCTGATAAAAGCAAAAGGTATCGATCGTACGATCATAATCACTGATGCAATTCGAGCCTCAGGCATGCCTGACGGTGATTATGCCCTTGGCGACCAAATGGTCCATGTCAAAGACGGAGTTGTTCGTACGGATGCAGGTGGTCTTGCGGGTAGCACATTGACAATGGATCAGGCTTTACGCAATGTTATGGAGTTTGCCAATATCAGCCTCCCGGAAGCCCTCCCGATGGCTACTCGAGTACCTGCGGCTGCCATCAGGCTTGAAAACCACAAAGGGTCCATAGCACCAGACTTCGATGCGGATATTGTTGTTCTTGATGAATCCTATCACGTCCGCATGACGATGGTTGGAGGCAGGGTCGTGTACCGTAATCTTTAGGCCGGATTCTGGCCTGAACTATTAAATTGTTTGGAGGAATAAATGAATACACTGGCCAAGAAATATCTAAGCACAACCATTCAGCTACTCTCTCGTATTCAAGATGAAGAAACAGATGCAATTGAGCAAGCGGCAAAGTTAATTGCGGATGCTATCGAACAGGGTCATTGCCTTTTTGCGTTTGGCTGCACTCACTCCTCTTTGCCGATCCAGGACCTTGTTTATCGCGCGGGCGGCTTTATGCTGGTTAACCCATTGTTCGGGCCAGGAATTACAGCGTTGGACATTAAGCCCGCGACCATCTCATCTGCTATGGAGCAAATGGAAGGTTATGCCAAGGTCATTTTAGACAACAGTCCGATTAAGTCCGGCGATGTATTAATATTAGTTTCGGTCTCAGGGCGAAACGCGGTCCCGGTTGAATTGGCTCAACTCGCAAGAGATCGTGGTATTAGGATCATTGGAGTGACCTCGCGTGAATATAGTGAGGCAGTAACATCTCGGCATCCATCCGGCAAGAAGATGAACGACTTTGCTGATATCATTCTGGACAACAAAGCCCCGAAGGGGGATGCTGTTCTAGAGGCAAAAGAAGTGCCACAAAAATTTAATCCTGTATCTGGTGTAACTTCGATCGCGCTCCTTCAAGCACTCATTGCGGCAACGATTGAGGATCTATTAAGTCGTGGAATAGTGCCCCCTATTTTCATGGCTGCTAATGTCGACGGCGGCGCGGAATACAATGCCCGTTTGATCAAGCAGTATCACGATCGCATCTTTTTCATTTAGTGTCAAAGTAAGCCATGAAAACCTCTCAAATCGTTGTGCTAGATCCTGTCGGTTTACATGCCCGTCCCGCTGCGCTATTCGTGAAGTTAGCCAACAATTTCACCTCCGATATATTTATTTGTAACCTGTCAACTTCAGGGAAGTGGGCAAATGCAAAAAGCATCCTTGGTCTACTTACTTGTGGAGTAAAACAAGGCGATCGAGTCGAGATAAAGGCCGAAGGAACCGATGAAATAATTGCGGTGGAGGCTTTGGAGGAACTGGTACGATCTAATTTTACAAAGGGAGCCGATTGAAGGTCATAATATTGTTATTGAGCTAATACTTAGCTTGAAAGTGGTTTGTACGGAGTTTGGACGTTTATCTTGATGAAGAAATTGACCGGTTTACCAGCTGCTTCAGGAATCGCCTTGGGATCGGCGTTTATTTACAGTCACGGAGTCCTTCATGTTGAACGATATCACATCGACGATGTAAACCAGGAATTCGATAAGCTGGAGTCTGCCCTAAAACAAGCAGGAGCCGACTTAGTATCTCTAACCCAACGAGCCAGGGAACAGATTGGAAAGGCTGAAGCGGAGATCTTCGAAGCTCAGGCCGCTATCCTGCGAGACCCGGAACTTCAGAAGCGGGTACGCGTTTTAGTTAATGAACAAGAAGTCAATATCGGTTCTGCCTGGCGAGATGCCGTTCAGTTTTTCGCTGAAACCCTGCGCAATGTTGATGATGAATATATAGCCGCCCGAGCTGCCGATGTAGAAGACGTGGGCCAACGAGTGTTGTCTCTTTTATTGGGCCAACCCCTTCTTTCAAGCAGGCCAGAAGCGCCGTCGATCATCCTGGCAGACGAATTGACGGCTGCTGACACAATTCTTTTTGATCGAGCCAATGTTCTTGCATTTTGCACACAGGGAGGTGGCCCAACTTCCCATGTTGCCATCCTGTCAAAAGCGCAGGGCGTTCCCTGTGTCGTAGGTTTAGGAGCAGAATTGGCGACGATAGATAATGGAACTTTAATAGTTGTCGATGGGAGCAGCGGCGAGATACTGATCGATCCGGATGCGCAAACAAAAAAAGATTATGAATCAAGAGCTGAAGGCCAATTGAACCTTCAACAGGAGGCAATTAAAAACGCCAGCCTCCCGGCCGAGACCTCAGATAGAAAAAGAGTTGAGGTCGTCGCAAATGTCGGTTCATACACGGATGCGGTGGAGGCTCTCCAATATGGGGCCGAGGGCATTGGACTCCTGCGGACAGAGTTTTTATTCCTTGACCGTGTCTCAGCACCGGATGAAGCGGAGCAGATCGAAACCTATTCTGCGATTTTCAAACTGATGGGCATTTCAAGACCGATCGTGGTCCGTACACTGGACATCGGGGGAGATAAACCCGCCACCTACCTAAATATGCCTAAAGAGAATAACCCGTTTCTTGGGTTGCGGGGTGTCAGATTAACTCTGCGTTTTCAACAACTTTTTGAAAGCCAGTTGCGTGCTCTGCTTTTGGCCGGAGCTGGTTACGATCTACGAATTATGTTTCCCATGGTCTCCACCTTGGAGGAACTAAGCCAGGCACGAGACGTTCTCGAACGCAGCCGGTTGGCTCTTTCGGCTGCAGGTAAAGCTTACTGTGAAAAAGTTCGGCTAGGGATCATGGTGGAGGTGCCTTCAGCAGCGATTATGGCAGATGTTTTTGCTGACTTTGTGGATTTCTTCAGCATTGGCACAAATGATCTTTCTCAGTACACCTTAGCTGCTGAGCGGACCAGCGCGGATGTAGCCCATCTAGCAGACCCCCTTCAGCCTGCTGTAATAAAATTGATTCACCTTGTGATTGAGGCTGCACACAACAAGGGCAAATGGGTAGGGTTGTGCGGTGAATTGGCTGGAGATCCCTTAGCCACGCCCCTCCTGTTAGGCTTACAACTGGATGAGTTTAGCGTATCTCCCAGGCTAATCCCTGATCTTAAACAAACGATACGAAGATTCAGCTCGAAAGAGGCACTAAAGGTTGCTCAAGAAGCCATTCGACTTCCGAGCGCCAAGGAAGTTCGTGAATATCTGCAAATAATCCTTAAAAAGGCAGACCTTGGAAAATGAAGAAGATTATCAACTTCGGCAAACTGCGCGGCCTGCAACAAATTTCCTCTCCCCGCGGGACATTCATTGCGTTGGCATTGGACCATCGCCAAGACCTGCACCGCCATCAACAATGTCCCGATGCAGGCGCTCTTTTACAAACTGGGTTACGCCCATGACCCGGAATGGCTCTAGTGTCAGAAAGACATCCCGTAAGCGGAACCACCCGAGACTCACGGGTTAGATAGGCGACTCATAATCGCTTGGTCGCTGGTTCGAATCCAGCCGGGCCCATCTATATCACACTGTCAGGTCAGTAGTTTGATTAAAGAAAAAGGAGATATTGAAAATGCCTAATATTAAGAAAATAGTCGATTTGTCTCATGCGCTTACCGCGGATACCCCGGTATATCCTGGAGATCCTGTTCCAAATATTTCTGTTGCCACTACCATAGAAAACGAAGGATATAACCTTTTTAATGTAATTATGGGTTCCCAGACGGGTAGTCATGTGGATGCTCCCTATCATTTCAGCAATCAAGGTGCTACCGTCGACAAAATGGACTTGAAGCATTTTATTGGACAAGGATTGATTGTTGATGTAACTCATAAGAAAAGGAAGGAAGAAATAACGCTTGAAGATATTGTGAAGTATGAAAAACAAATTGAAGAAGCAGATATTGTCTTGTTTAGAACAAACTGGTATAAAAAAGCTGGCACAAACGAATTTTATGATCATCCATTTCTCTCGAAAGAAGGAGGGGAATATCTTTTATCAAAGGGCATCAAAACAGCAGGTATTGATGCCATTAATCTTGATAATACGGGAGGCACAGAGTTCCCGATCCATGAAATGTATGCAGAAGCTGGCGGTATCATTGCAGAAAATTTAGCAAACCTGGACTCAGTGGATTTCGATTCCCCTTTTATTATTTTTCTACCGTTGAAACTTACAGGGTGCGATGGTTCTCCGGTTAGAGCAGTGGCGATCGATTTTAGATAAGGAGGGAAAGTTTTCGTAGCCGAACTGGATTAGTACCCAAATACGTTCGTTCGCAGGTCCCTAAAAGGGGATAGCTCGCGAATACATAAATCCAGACACACATCCTGTCGGGTCCACTTGAGATGACCACATGCCAGATTGTGGTCTTTTTGGTTCCTGATTGAGGTGATAGTTCCTATGTGATCCTAATCAAACAAGAATCAATACAATGGCGATCAAACAAAAAACAACACCCAGCTTCTGATACGTCGAGACCTTTTGTTTAGATATAAGCGAAGCCAGTATTACAGTCATGACCGGAGCCATGGAGGAGATCACAACAGCCAGTTCAATCCTTGTCAAACGGGCAGCCAGCAGGTATAAAACGTTGCCTCCTGCATCGAGGACACCTGCCAGAAGTGCCAAGCCATTCCCATTGAATGAAGGCAGCCGAGATCGACGGAATAAGAGCACGAGGATGGCAAAGAGAAAACCGGCCATTTTGGCAATAACAAGGGGGGAGAAAACACTCCCTGATTCGGTCTGCACAATACAAAGAAAAAAACCACCAAAACCGAATCCCGCAAGGATGGCCAACCCCAAACCATTGGCATCACGGCTTGATCCCGACCCTTTTGTGACAAGCCAGATGCCAGTCATCCCTGCTGTCATTCCAACCCATTTCTCGGGACTCGGAGCTCCATACATGATCGTGCCTACAACAATCGGAAAGACCACGCTGACAACAGCCGCCGTGGGAGCGACAAGTACGGCTTGAGCAATTGCAAGCCC
>JBGOXG010000260.1:0-2838 GCA_041479025.1 Anaerolineae bacterium | reverse complement strand
CGATCACTTCCATTAAAACCCGCCATTAAGCATCACGATATTAAAGAATCCTCCGATCACAAGGACCCCAAAGACCTTTACCGCCACGGACCCGTAAAGCGTCTTTAATAATTCTCGTTCACTGCGGTCGCTGATCAAGAGCGGTGAAATTCTTTCTGCAAATGAGCTCAACCCATCCATTTCATGGATTTCAGCCAGCACATAGATTTGCTCACCCGGTTTGATCAGCCGTTCATATACCTTAAATGATTTATCAAAACCTAGAAAGCTTTTTGTTTCAATATTTATTTTCTGCAATTTATTGAGGATTCGTTCATCCAGGGTATTAAATAGACTGGAAGACTCTTCCAGGTTATCGTTCAAGATAAGGTCTGCGTTTTGAGGAATAATCTTGATTTTTCCTGTTTCATCTTTGATCTCAAACGGCTCCTCGGATGAATCTTCGTAAATCGTTTCCCAGTAAGAACCTCCTTTTGATCTACTCCTCTTTTTCTTAACCTCAACCTGCCAGAATGCGCAAGCCGTCTCAGATAATGGGCTGGTGATCGAGGCAGGTTCGACTTTACCCACGATTTCAACCCGCCCGGCTGTTGGGAGCGCGTTGATCCCACTGGTAGGCGTGCGCCGAATGCGGATAATATCCTTTATTTCGGAATAAGAAATCAAGCACCCCAGGCCAACCAAAAAAATCACTCCAAGGATTGAGATCAAGGGATTTTCCATTTAATCCTCCCTAACTCCAGGCCGGCAAATGCGTTGCCTGGTTTCATCAAGATTGGCTATCCAACACCGTTTCGCCTGTTTTTTCTGGCTTTTCAAGAGAATATCCAACGACCTGTCTACAATGACTGGCGGTTCTTCCACTTCCACCCGATTATCCTTTATCGCCGAACAGCGGGGTGTCATCGAGCTCACTCAGGTTTAGCTGCGAATTGTGATCAGCTTCGGCTTGCTTTTTAGCCGCCTCAACTTCGGCTGCTCCAGCTTTGGCTTCTTCAGCTTTTGCCGCTGCAACTTTGGCCGGATCCAGCTCCGCCAGTTCGGGAAACCGGCGGAGTAAATCATCGTATTTTTGCTGGGCGGCTTGGTTTTGAGGGTTGATCGCCAGGACGTGCTGCA
Source organism: Anaerolineae bacterium (assembly GCA_041479025.1). Taxonomy (GTDB): domain Bacteria; phylum Chloroflexota; class Anaerolineae; order Anaerolineales; family Villigracilaceae; genus JBGPQJ01. The sequence continues at coordinate 1,719 of JBGOXG010000260.1, read as the reverse complement.
GGCAGTCGCTCATCTCGTTCCTATCGTCGACCACCTCTGCCAGCAGCAGCCAGGCCTGTTCGTTGCCCGGCTCTTTGAAAACCAGCTCATCCAGCAGACTTCTGGCCGCCAGCTTATCGCCGCGACCAACCGCTTCACTGGCCCGGGTATATAAAGATGGACTATTTTCCATATCACCTCCCTATTTGTGCTGTTCAGCCTGGGACCAGGCCGCCTTGGCTGCCGGTTATTGTTTGCGCGTCGCCGGGTAAATGCAACACGTACACCACGCCGGTCAGCACCAGCAGCCCGCCCGCCAGGTAACGAAACCGCTCCATTTTAACCTCCCGTTGGATGGTCGAATGGTCTGAAATTATTATATTGCGGATTGATCAAGATACAATACCGAAAACCCTCAAGCCAGGTCGTGCTGCGCCATCCTGCCCTCTCCCGCATCGCTCCGTCCGGCGTCGCTTTGTCCTGTGTCTCGCAGGATGGCTCACCTGGAATGGCCCACCTGAGTCCCGCAGGTGGGAGCAGCAGCCCGCAACTTTTCTGGCTTTTACTGCGTAATAGTGGTAGCCTTAGGACCTCTCTCATCCCCCAACCCCTTCCTACCCCTACGGGTACACCCTGGGTGCGGTACGGGAAAGGGGCCAGGGGGTTAGGTTCAATCGGTAAATCTGCTGCTATAATATTCTCAGAAGGACCCGCCTATGAAAAACCTCACCCGCCGCCAATTGTTCAAAGAGACCGCCATTGCCAGCGCCGCCGCCCTGCTGCTCAGCAGCGGCTGCGCCCCCGCCGGTAAATCCGCCAAGCCCGCGGCCGTTAAAGCCTTCCCCGCCGCTCCTAAAAGCACCGTCGTGCGCGCCCGTCACACCGGCGTATGGAGCGGGGACACCCTCCAGCCCGCCGTGCTGACCCAATTGCTGGACGCCTCGATCACCAAACTGACCGGGCAGAACGACGCCCTCCAGGCGTGGAAATCCGTCTTCCGCCCCACTGACAAGATCGCCATCAAGGTCAATACCATTGATGGTTCGATCGACTGGACCCACGTCCCGCTCGTCAACGCCGTGGTGGCGCGCCTGTTGGACGCCGGTTTCCCCGGCGAGCAGTTGTTTGTCTTCGACCGCCACGCCTACGAGCTGACCGGCGCTGGCTTCACCATTAATAAAGACGGCCCCGGGGCGCGCCTTGTGGGCACCGATGGCGACTATACCTCCGGCATCCCGTTGATGGATACCAAGGTCGGCATCAGCAACATTCTGATGAACTGCGACGCCCTGATCAACATGCCGCTGGTCAAGCAGCACATGTATACCGGTGTCTCTTTTTCAATGAAGAACCACTACGGCACCTTCGATTCGCCGGACGATTTCCACTACGGCCAGCGCATCGAGCAGGGGCTGGCCGAGCTGAACGCCCTGCCCGCCATCAAGGACAAGACCCGCCTGATCATCGGCGACGCGTTGGTGGTGGTGCTGGGCGATAACTGGACCTCGGAGGAGAAGAACGATTCGATCTTCATGAGCTTCGACCCGGTCGCCACCGACATGTACGCCCTCAAGCTGCTGGCTGAGACTAAGGCCGCCAAAGGCGCCGATGAAAGCGTCATTGCCGAATATGCTGCTAAGGCCAAACCCTGGCTGGCGCACGCCGTCGAGCTCGGCCTGGGCACCACCGACCCGGCCAAAATTGACTACCAGGAATTGAAACTGGGATGAACTCTGCGTT
>JBGOXG010000200.1:0-4094 GCA_041479025.1 Anaerolineae bacterium | reverse complement strand
TCTACCTGATAAGGTATCTGGATGATTTTGTTGTATGCTTTCAATTTCGAGCAGACGCGGTACGCTTCCGAGAGGTGTTGGAGAAAAGGCTGCAAAAATTTTCGCTTAGGCTTGAGCCAACAAAGACCAAATTAGTGGAATTTGGTCGTTTTGCTACTCGGCATGCCAAGGAAAGAGGTAAACGTATGGAGACGATAAGTTTTCTTGGGTTTACCCATTTCTGTACGATTAACCAAAAAGGAAACTTTATGGTTGGTAGGAAGACCGAAAAATCGAGGCAAAGACGTTGTATCGACAACCTGAGCAAGATGATGCAGATTGATCGCCATAAACCTCTTGGCGAGCAAGCCAAAGGAATCAACCAGATACTACAGGGATATTACGCTTACTATGGTATGGGTGGCAATATCATATCACTCCAGAGGATCTATCGCTTTGCAGAGCGCTACTGGCGTAAGATGCTTTCCAGCCGCAGTCAACGGGGCAACATAATTTGGGAGACATTTCACAAGATTAAGAAATCGTTTCCATTACGGTGTCCGAGGGTGTACATACCTTTTGCAAGGATGCAATCCCTCGCCGTACTGTGAATCAACTGCTGAAGAGGCCCGTGCGGGAAATCTGCAGGCGGGCTTCTGTGAGGGCTGCGCACCGTGAGGTGCGCGGCTACTCGACCGCAGGGGGGAGGTTCCCCTGCGCCACTCACCGCACTAAATTAGCCTTGTGATCGGCAGGATTTTCAAAGGATGTGGACTTCCTCCTGAAACATTCATTCCAACTGCTTCCCATGACAGCACAGATTTTAACCTGCTATTGGTAAGTTCAATTTCGATATTTTGTTTCCTAACCAGATTAGGACTCTGAGCTTCTTGCTTGACAAATGGAGCATTTTGTGACCTTAATTAGTAGGCTGAGACTCACTCAGTGAAGGTTGATTCGGAGATGAAGAAGGAAGTAATATCACCTCTTGCGTTATTGACTGCCTGGCATTAAAAGCAAAAGAAGAGTTTCTGTAATATCTTAGCTTTAATGGGATAACAGAAATCATGATCAAATGAAACAGTTTGTTGGCGTAAAATTCGTTATAAATTCTGTTGAATCCCTTAAAAGAGAGGCTATTTTCTTTGATCGTATAGCTGCTCCCGATCTAATTGACCAGATTGATTTAGTTAGAAAGTTTAATACGTCAGAGGATTTTATAATAGCGTCTGAGTTGGAATGGCTACAGGACCAGAATGTTCTGTTTGATACTAAACCATTATTCGCGAATATTAACTTAATGGACAGCAAAAGAGTTGGAAAAGAATTGAAAGGCTTTCTACAATTACAACAATTTGCATCTGATGGTATCGGGGATTCAATATCTAAGAGAGATTTGAGCAGCATAAAGGAATATAATAGAGTGCAATTATACTCGATATGCAGATTAGATAGTGTGGTGCTTCGTGAATATAATGGAATGGATGCTTTTCCTATAATTGACCCGATTGATTTTATGAAACTTCCCTCTAATACCTTCGTTCGCCCACGGAAGGTTGAGGTAATTAAAATCATTCTAAATCTATTACCAATTCCTGATGATTCAGTTCCTTGGGAACAAATATTGGATTATCGGAATGATCCAGATAGTAAAGAAAGGGCATTCTCTTTGAGGCGATGGATTAGTAGAGTGTCGGGTGAGAAGCTATCAGTCTCTGAAATTCAAGACGAAGCTGAATGGTTAATGCACGAATATCAAAAACATATGAATCTCCACAAAATGAAAACAAATTTAATGACGATTGAAGCGTTGGTGAAAACACCCTTGGAAGTGCTTGAAAACCTGATCAAAATAAAATGGTCAAAACTGCCTGATCCGCTTTTCGCAATTAAGAAAAGGACTGTTTCGATATTGGAAGCTGAGCTGAATGCTCCTGGTAGAGAGCTCACATATATAATTAAAGCAAACGAAACATTTGCAAAACCTTAGAACAAGCTGATTATGAAGAGTCTAACCTTTCGATCGTGTGCCCTGAGGAGTCATCGATCTTCTAACCGGTGCAAGTCCAGTCGTGGTAACCGCCAGGGGGCCACGTAGCAGGCATCCAGTGCATCTGGGAGACCGGATGTGCTGAAGCGATGTAACCCTCTGAGGAAGAGGAGCAAAACAGCAGCCCGTAACATCAAGTGAATCCTGCAGCGTCGAAATGTTAGCCCCGAAAGGGGAGCAAGAGGGAGCCGAGTTACTGATTGATACCGAAGGCCATGGAAGTGGTGTAGAACCTGGATAGCAGCTGCAAAGAACCCTCCGGCGTATGGGGGAGCGGGATGTTGTGAAAGTAGGCGATGAAACAGGGGAGATCTCACCCGGTCGGTGGCCCACATCCACCGTGACTGTCGGTATAAGCTGATGAAGTGAAATCGGATGGGAGGCCGTGTGAGAAGTCGGAGGAGGTCATACTACTGAAGACCCCTGAGACAACAGAACTCGGGGAGAGGGAAGGACCTCTACTTCAACCAGACCCAGCGGGGAGGTAAGTGACAGTGCATGCCCCAGAAGGGCCAACACCACTCAAAGACAAATCACGAGAACTTCAGCGCGGGCTATACCTGGCGGCCAAGAGGAGCAGAAACCGGCGGTTTCATGCGCTCTATGACCGCATATTCCGGTCCGATATACTGTGGCGGGCCTGAGAAGAAGTGCGTCAGTGAAAAGGCGTTCGATGCTTGGGTAAAGCATTCTGGCTTGGTATACTTTTACCAAACAGGAATATGCAGGGCATAACCTTGTAAGCCACAGGAAGAAGGTTGTCGGAGAGCCGTATGAGGGAAAACCTCACGTACGGTTCGAGGCGGCAGGGGATGGAAACCAGGACTAAATCTCAGGCGCCATCCCTTGACCCTACCAGCTGACGGAAATAGCCGTCGACGATTTGACCGCGCAAAAAACTTTTTTAGGGAAATGGTGACTTCTGCCGCGCGTATATTCTACAATGAACCGGCTGTCCGTCGCCGCAGCTTAGCTCCGGTCCGTTAGATGGCCCGGGCAGGGAACAATGGATATTCGAGGTGAGTCACTCGCCAAAGAAGCATTCTCTGAGTTCCTGAGGCGCCGAGGCGTGCGACACTTCGCTTGGCGCCGCGGGAATGAACCGCCAGATTATGGCCTACGGATTGGTGACGCCTCCTTCGCCGTGGAAGTAACACGAGTGATGGAAGCCACCAGCCACGGCGGAGTGACGCTCTCGACGCATGGTTGGCGGGCCGCCCTGGAACGCTTTGTTGCGGAGATCGAGCAGAAAGCCATTGACAAGAAAGTTCTTCACGGTTCATACACTATGACCGTCGCTCCGATTCCCGATTTCAAGGCGCGACGGCAGATTTTCATCGCCGCCGCGCTCGAGTATATCTCGGGTACTCAGCTAGTCGACCGAGCTCCGAGTCACACAATTGTGAAGTTGGATCGTGGACGCTCTCTGACGATCGCGAAGGCGAGGACAGCACCGAGCCATGTTAGCACAGTGATTCTGATCGGACGGCCAAAGTGGGCTATCGAGGCGCGGCAAGACTTGACCATCCTTATGGGGAAGCGAATCGCGGAGAAACGACGGCTTATGCGGCGCTTACGCCGACCGCGCATTCTGCTCTTCGTCGACTCGTACGTCTATTCTGACATTGACGACTGGGCCACAGCGTCAGCGGGCATCAACGTTAGCGGATTTCACACGGTGGCTCGTGTTGCTGTTCGCGCTTGCCAGATTCTCCACAGCGAGAACCGACAGTGGCGACGGGCGATCTAACCCGCGCTTGCTGCTGCCGGGGCCAGGGCGCCTCGACCGCCGCCGATACGGATCCTTCTTGGGGAGGGCGGCGGCCTCGGCAGACCCCGCAGCAGAAGCGCTAGACGTTATATGAATTTGTCATGAAAAGAAAATCAATTTAGAAAATGGCAAATAAGTGAAGAATTCATTTGATAAAATTGACTGTTTCGTTGGTCTTTTTGATATTCTTGGATTCAGTAATTTAATTGAAACTCACAAGTTAGAAGAGGTTGCTGAACTTTATTCCAAAGTCAAAAAGTACTTTGAAGAAATGCTTAATTATGCAAACTCATT
>JBGOXG010000230.1:0-3378 GCA_041479025.1 Anaerolineae bacterium | reverse complement strand
CATCGGACACCTACAGCGAATTGATCTCTACCGATTTGAAAGAAGGCGATGAAATCGTCTTGAATCCACCTGCCTTTACATTCGGCCCTGGAGGGGGTGGGGGCGGTGCCATGTTTGGAGGCAATCAATGAGCGATCACGTTATCGTTGCGGATAACCTCAGAAAAATATACCAAATGGGCGATGTGGAGGTCCAGGCATTGCGTGGGCTTTCATGCAACATCGATCGGGGTGAAGTGGTGGCGATTGTCGGACCATCAGGTTCAGGAAAATCCACATTGATGAACATTCTTGGCTGTCTCGACCACCCCACCTCGGGTGATTATTATCTGGATGGAGAACATGTGTCGGATTTAAGAGATGACCAGCTGGCGAATATCAGAAATCGCAAAGTCGGCTTTGTCTTCCAAAGTTTTAACCTGCTCTCACGCGCAACGGCTCTCTCCAACGTGGAATTGCCTCTCCGCTACTCAGGTAATCGCAATGGTCGAAAGGATCGCGCCCGGGAAGCGTTAACCGCAGTCGGCTTGGGCGACCGCATGACCCACCGGCCTACAGAGCTTTCAGGGGGTCAACAACAACGAGTGGCTATCGCGCGTGCCATTGTGAATAATCCTGCCATTATCATGGCGGATGAACCGACCGGCAACCTGGATTCGAAGGTGGGCCAGGAGATCATTGATCTGTTGTTGAACCTGAACAAGGAGCGTGGGACGACGCTTGTTATCGTCACACATGATCCCAATGTGGCGACGATAGCCCAGCGCATCATTCACATCAAAGATGGCATCGTGGACTCGGAGGCGGCATGACTTTTTCCCAGGTACTCCTCGAAGCGCTGGAAAGCCTGAATTCCAATAAGCTGCGCTCCGGATTGACCATCCTTGGCATCGTGATAGGTGTCGCAGCAGTGATCGCCATGCTGGCGGTGGGAAAGGGCGCACAGGATACGATCACCGGTTCGATCAGCGGAATCGGCACCAACGTATTATTTGTCTTTTCCGGTAACCAACAGGTGGATATTCGTAATCCGCGTCCCCTGACCATACAGGATACAGAAGCACTTCAGGATCCTTTTACGGCGCCTTCAGTCAAAGCGGTTGCACCCATTTTAATGTCGAACTTTGAAGTCACGGGTGGTGGTGAAAAGACCAACACTGAAGTATCTGGTGTGACTCCTTCTTATACAGAAGTGCGCAGCACTGTGGCTACGGAAGGCGAGTTTATCACCAATGACCAGATGCTGGGTCATGCTTCGGTGGCGCTTATAGGTCCTGAAACGGCGGTCAAACTCTTTGGTCGCAGTCAGGGGCTGGTCGGTGAGACAATCCGAATTGCAGGCCAGCCGTTCCGCATTACGGGAGTCCTTGAATCAAAGGGGGGTGGTGCGATGGGCAGCCAGGATGACAGGGTGCTCATCCCGTTTACAACTGCCCAAACCCGCCTCATACGCCGCAACAATCCCAGTCGCGTGGATTTGATCTTTGTCCAGGCGACTAGTGCGGACGAGGTTCGAAAGGCGTCCGACCAGGTCGCACAAATTCTGCGCATCCGTCACCGCACCGAAATTGGCAAGGACGATTTCACCATCTTCTCTCAGGCGGATTTCATCCAGACAGCTTCCACGATTACGGGCGTTCTTACGACTTTCCTGGGTGGTATCGCTGCGATTTCCCTGCTGGTCGGGGGCATCGGCATTATGAATATCATGCTGGTCTCCGTGGCGGAACGTACGCGTGAGATTGGTCTTCGCAAAGCGCTCGGTGCCCGGCGGCGTGATATCCTGGTCCAGTTTCTGACTGAGTCGTCCCTCCTCTCGTTTATAGGCGGGGTAATCGGAATCTTATTTGGCTGGCTCATTGCATTTGCGGTTGGCAAAGTCGCGGCTGCAACCGGAAACGCGTTCACACCATCGGTCGGGATAAGCGCCATTCTGCTTGCCACGATTTTTTCCACTGCAGTCGGGTTGTTCTTTGGAATATATCCAGCCAACCGCGCTGCCGGTCTCGAACCGGTCGAAGCGTTACGGTATGAGTAATCTAGGCTGACAACTCCCCAGGCATAAATGCCGGGGGTTCTGGAGAACCACCATGCTCTCACCAGTCTTGCTGACCGGAGCCTCACATGGCTTATCGCCACTTTGCAGACGAGCCGCTCTGACCCGTTTCAGGGTTGTTCGGCGAAGCCGAACTATCGCAGCTTGAGTCTTGCGTTTGGGGCGTCTGCCAGGAGCGTTGTCCGCACCGCGCCCTTCACCCCCCGCGCAGTTCCCGGGGAGCGGGTCGCCACCCAAACCCACTCAACTGTCCAAGTTTTATCGGCAGACAGGTTTTTCCGCCGAACCGCATACTTGTTACTGAGGTTTGAATAATTGATGTCACATTCAGAGCTATTTCCAGGAAAGCTCACAGCCTGCCAGGCAGGCTGCCAATCGCTTGGCGGAGTTTCTCGTACGAGCCACACCATTCCATACTCTCGTGCAAAGCTCGGTCATATTATGCGGTGCGAAGTTGGCGGTATATTCCTTGGCCTGGGTCCAAACGAACTCGACCGGGTTAAGTTCCGGAGCACAGATCGGAAAGTGATAGACATGCAATCGCCGATGCTGAGCAATAAACTCTTGAACAAGCCTTCGTTTGTGGATGGGATGGTTATCCCAAACCAACACGATCTCGCCCGGAACCGTTCGCAACAGTTGCTTCAAAAATGTGATGACCTGTTCACCACACAAGCTGTGCCGATAAGAACGGTTAGCCAGCTTGATCTGGTGGCCATCCGGGCTGACCAGAAGTGCGCCCAGCAAGTTCAGCCGCTGGTGGTGCGCCAGACTGGTGCGAATGGTTGGCGTATGTCCGCGCCGCGCCCAACTTCGTTTGAGCGGCGAGACCAAAGAGAAGCCGCTTTCATCTTCAAGCACCAGTGTGGCCAACAGCTCACGCCACTTTTTTTATCCTTGGCCAGACCCGCCGCTTCCAGGAAACAATCGCATCCTCGTCGCGTTGGATTGCCAGGCGCTGCGGCTTCTGGCTGCTCCAGCCCATGCGATCCATCAAGTGCCAGACACCACTGGGAACATAGCGAACTCTGAACAGTTCCCAGATCATATGACCGATCCGCTCCAGGGTCCAGTAATCTTCTGCATACCCATGGGCATAGGCCCCGCGCAGCAATTCTTGCTCCAATTTCTGGATCTGCTCTCCCGTCAGGCGATTGGGCCGCCCTGGCAGCCGTTCGCTCTTCTTCTTCGGGTTTTTCTTTTGTTCCTGCCACCGATAGACGCTGCGGATTGTGACGCCAATGATTTCAGCTACTTCTCTCTCAGGCTGCCCATCGTCCAGCAAGTCAAGTGCCCGCTTTCGTCTTTCATCAAAATGTTGTT
>JBGOXG010000198.1:0-4186 GCA_041479025.1 Anaerolineae bacterium | reverse complement strand
GCTGGAGGAGCCCAATCAACCTGGACAACTTCCACCCCCTGCTGTTCCAAGCTTGCACCGAACAGTTTTAAGCCCAGATTAATCGCAACAACAGGTCCGGATAATAGTTTACTGACCAATGTTTCCATGTTAACCTCTATGCCTGTCCCAGGAGTTCGCAACATGCAGCGGACGCAAGAGCATTGCTTCGAAAAACCAACGCACCAGCTTCCTGGAGCATTTTTATCTGAAAGTTTATATCCTGCGGATCGGCTTCTGTCCCACAGACCGAGGCCACAACAGTTAAAGCACCGCCCCGTTGCCCGGATATCCGTTTGGCTTCCAAAATCGCATCAAGCAGTTCCCCCACCGGATCCATGGAAGCGTTATAACCCAAAATAAAATCCAAATAAAGTACTGCCACTTGGGGGTCGCGGCTCTCGGCCAGGATCCGGCGCTTGCGCAGCGTTCCATCGATCATGGGATGCGGTTTGCCGACCGTGTAAAAATCATCCCCCATATCCACAATCGTGTGCTCGATACTATGGTCTGGATCAGCCAGGAGGTAATTTCGGTCGAACGGGCTGTTGGAGAATATGGAATAACCGGCCTCACGCAGGATCTGCTGCGACTGGTAGCAGAAGGTTCCCCCGGCCAGAATGCCACGCAGGTATTTTTGTTCAGGCGACCAGGCCTTCTTCTCTTTCCGAATTGTTACCAACTCTTCGGGAGTCAGGCCTCCAGCAGGCATGGCTGCCTGTCCATTTGAACAGGTAATGGCGATCCGGACGGCATCATCAATGGTACGAGCCGATTGAAGATTTGGTCTCCCGGAGATCAGTCCGGGATCGACCCCCAGGAAACAACCTATTACCGGTTTTTTGCAAGTTTCAACTCTCTCTAAAAGGGTAGCCAAGGTGCGTGGAGCTGGCGGTTTGGATATGATCGCGATCACGCGGGTCTGTTGATCCGCATCCAATGCATCCAAAGCTACCAAGGTCGTCAGCCCATCGATCTTCTCGGAAAGATCATGGCTGCCAGTCCCGATAGCATGAGAAATCCCAGATCCAGCATTGTTAACCTGACTGGTGAATTCCTGCAACCCGGTCCCGGCCGCCCCGATGGCACCGATCGGACCTCGCCGCACAACGTTGGCAAAGCCGATCCCGGCACCACCAATCAGGCTGGTTCCGCAATCCGGCCCCATCACGAGCAATCCTTGCGCTGCGGCGAATAGCTTCAACTTCAATTCATCTTCAATTGAAACATTGTCACTGAAGAGGAAAACGTTCAAGCCGGCTTCCAGCGCTTTTTTCGCCTCCCGGGCAGCGTACTCGCCGGGGACAGAGATCACCGCCAGGTTGGCATTGGGTTTTTGGGACAGACCATCTTCGAGCGTTCTAACAATCAGGGAGGCTGTATTTTCCTGAATTGCCTCCAGCCACTCGTCCAATCGCCCGAGAACATTTTCCACGATGGCCGGGGATTCTGCAATGACCGCCACGATCAAATCGTTGGGCTGGGCGGTTTCGATCTCGCCGTCCTGGACACCAATATCCAGTAAGAGCTGTTTGTTGGTCGGGCTGCCCATCAAAACGGCTGTTTGCTGGACACCTTTGACTTCCGACATGCGCCGGTTGACGCTCATCAGGAAGACAGAATCATAATACTGGTTCTTACGGATCACAAAACCGGAGGCCATAGGGAATCCTCTACTCTACGATAATTATTTACCAACATTGTATTTCCTGCCGAAGGCGATCAAGGCTTTCTTGAAGCATTCCAGGGGAGCGCGCACCATACCAGCGCCGATCTTCGGATAGCCTGGATCTTTGTGGGCGATTGCAGTATCAATGATGGGAGTGATCCCGGTCTGCACTACCTTGCGGATGTCGATCCCGATCGAGGTCCCGGCAAAGCCGAGGGCAGGTAAACGATAGGTCGGGTGAGTGGAGACCGTGATTTTTTTCATTTCCCGGGAATATGCCAGGGCTTCTTCCGGAGTACCGCCGACCAGGCTGAGGATCCCAGGCGCTCCACCAATGGTAAACGCACCCCACCCCACCGTCTCGGTGATGGCCGAATCACCCATATCCAGACCGGCCACATCGGCGCTGTAACCAGGCAAGTAAAGACCATCCACTTTGGGGGCGGGAGCGGTGAACCATTCCTCCCCCAAACCGCTTACACGCAAGCCGAACTCGATCCCATTTCTGCACATGGCAGTGACAACTGTGCTGTACTCGATCCCCATGGCCGGATCAGCAATCGCTTTGCCACAGGCCATGGCAATGCCCAGGAAGATGAGCTCATGGTTGGTGACATATTTAAGCGTCCAAAGCATCTTATCCTTCGGCAGTTCCGTCTGAGCCATCGCCACCGCCATGGCATTGGCGAACAAGCTGGAGGCAGCGGTATGGCGGTTATGCAGTTCATCGCCCATCTGAAGCGCCTTGGTGATGATCGGTTTAAGTTCCAAGCCCCCGATCGCATGGAGTGCCTGGCGCAGGGTGGGCGCCCAGACATCCCGCCACATGCGCAACCCCTGCAGAGCCTGGTCGCTGTAATCGCCAAATTGCTGGGAGCCCTCGACCTGGCGGCAATAGGCCCGGTTCCCGAAGGCTTTATTCTCCACCACCCAGACGGGCGCGGAAGGCGAGATGGTGCCGGCCATCGGACCCACAGTTTGGTGATGGTGGTTGGGCTCAAGCCGGATTTTCTCTTTATCGAGCAAGGCCGTGGCTTCCTCAACGTTTTTTGCCCAACCCTCAAACAGCACCTGACCAATGATCGCACCGCGCTGGGCACCGCACATTCTCTTCCATTCAATGGGCGGGCCGGAGTTCGTGATCATTTTCCCTTCCATGCCCGGGATCACCTCACCCGCCGGGGCAATATCCACAAGAACCGGGTCGCCCAGATTCAGGCGATGAGCAGCCTCTTCGTTGGCTTTTTCGATCTTCTGTTTAATTTCCATGGCAGTTCCTTTCGTATCACGTTAGTTTCGAATCAAGACCGAGGAATGCAGAGCTAATCCGGAAAAGCCAGCAGCATTCCTACCAGAAAACCGGTCAGCAAACACCAGCCTGTGGAATGGCCCACCAGGATCAAATCTGAGGCTGCTGAACTGGCATTTTCCACCGGTTGGTCTGTCAGAAGCGCAAGGCCAAAGCGGTTCAAGGGATCCAGAGCGTGGCCAGAAACATTATCCTTGAGGAGAGTGAAACTGATCAGATTGGTGCGAGCCTGAACTGCATCGATCCATTCAGGAAGATTGTCGAGCTCCAAATAATTAAGTTGCGGATAAGAGCATGAGAGCAGAACCCGGGCAAAAAACAGACCGCCCAGGAAGTCGTCCCCGGAAGGAGTCAACCCCTCCCCCAAGCCGATCAGGGCTTCGGCCTGCTTTAAAACCCCGGGAAGATCATGAGACAGGCAGGCCCTTGTGATCCTTTCGACAATTGGCCAGGCAGTCAGGGTCAAAATATTTTCCGGCTGGACCCCTGCAAAGGAATCCTGTTTCTTTGCGATCTGCAGTACGAGCCGGATAAACCTACCAAACCCAACAGGTGTTTCCTCAACCAGGAATGGATCATACGCTGCAAAGAGAATTTCCGGCAATTTCCCGACCTCAATGACATTGCTAAAAGGCAGGGTAGGGGCTTCCCAGATGTGTGAAGCATGAAAATTCAATTTCGTCCCAGACGTCAGGTCAATCGATTGACCCTGGATCGTGAAAGTCGAATCAACTGCCAGGCGGGGCAACGGAGCCGGCCATAGTAGACAACGGCGATGCTTCGGGCTTTCTGCGGTCGCCAGCCAGACCAACTCTCCAACCTCTGTAAGGAGGTAGGTGGCATGGGTGACCTCAGCAAGGACCTTCCCACGCTGGCCTGGCGACAGCCAGCCGCGGGCAGCCGTGCCTATGGTCAAAACCTCGCCAGCAACAGGAGCCACGTTGTATAGCATTCAATCACAGGATGGGGCACCACCCATAGGATTGGTGGTGCCCCATGGTCAAATTATGGAGATTTTGCTATTTCGGGCTGCCGACAACGCCCTTGACGAACCAATCCACGCCGCTCATTTTATCAGGAGTCAGGACATCGCCCGCGGGAATAACCACGGTGCCGTTCTGATCCACGATCGGTCCCTTGAAGACAACCAGCGATCCGGCATCGATTTCTGCTAGCTTCGCCGTCACCAG
>JBGOXG010000274.1:0-2636 GCA_041479025.1 Anaerolineae bacterium | reverse complement strand
GGTGGTCATATCGATGCGCTCATCACCAGTTTGCGAGAGATAGCGGTAGGTAAGCGGATCCCATTTGCCAAAGATGCCTTCGCTGGCATTCCAGCTCTCTTTGGACGGTTGGTAGGTGCTTAGCCCAAGGTCGGCATGGAAACTGTGTGATTCAATGAAAGCCGTATCGTGACAGGTGCCGCAGGTTGTCATCGTTGAAACGGGTTGGCCGCTGGTGAGCACATTCTCGTCATTTGCATCGAGCATGGCGAAGGTCGGGTGTATGGGCGAAGGCTCGGCGGCGGGCGCGCTGTTTTGGGAGGCTAAAACCTGCTGGACGCCAAATGCCAGCGCCACAATTGCCAGGATGCTCAGGCTCAGGAACCATTTATTGTTGGACAGGATTTTCGTTTTCATGATTTCATCCACTTTGCCTGATTATTTGTTATCGAAGCGACCGCCCCATTCGATCGGATCGCCGGGGTAGCCCAGGGCTTTCCAATCCATGCGGCCGTTTTCATCATGACAATCGGCGCACTGCAGGGCATTCTCTTTGGACTGAACCATGTGGGTGGTCGGCCAATACATGTAGGTTTCAGCGAAACCGTAATTGCCGCTGTAAGGCAGACCCATGCGTTCCTGCGCCAGTTTGAAAGCACTATTCCAGTCAAAAGTGGTCCAGTAGCCGTCCGGCCCGGCGGTGATAGGAGCCAGCAGGGTGTTGAAGGTGGTGTCGTAAGGCTGCTTGGCCACATGCAGTTTGAAGGGGAAAATCTTGGCGTTCGGGTCGTTAATATCACCAGCGGGCTTGTCAATGTAGGTCGGCTGGCTGGGGTCGATCTTGTCGCCCAGCAAGTAACGGTATGAAAGGTTGCCATTGAACCACATGTAAGTGGGCTGGACATTCTTTTCGTAAACGAATGAGCCTTTGATCTTCAGGTAGGTGAAGTGGTCTTCACCGATATCCTGACCTGAAGTTGACCAGTCCCAGAAAACCTTGGTGGGGTCTTTGAGCGCCATGACGGGCACGTGGCAGGTTTGGCAGGCCACGGTTTTAGTATGCAGGTTGAGACGCTCATCGGTGTGCAGGTTTTCAGAATGGCACTGCGTGCAGGAAACCTGCTCGGTGGAGTCAACGGTGTAATTGTCAGCAACGATGCGGCCGAGAACCTGGTGATCCTTGGTGATGTGACAATCGGTGCACAGGAAATTCTCGCGTCCCATGTGGACATCGAGACTGGCGCTGGGGTTGATCAAGCTTTCATCGAGATCGCCGTGCTTGACGCCGTTGCCGCCGCCGCCATCGAAGTGGCATTTGCCGCAGTTGGCGCGGGTCGGCGCGGCTACACTGCGGGCTGCGGCCAGAAGGTCGACAGTATCCGCCGGGTTGCCATACTTTCCCTTGGCATAGCCGGACTGGGCATGGCATACCAGGCAGTCCACGTTTTCGGTCTTGCTAAAGTCAAAAGCGGGGGTGGTGGCTGTTTTTTCCTGCCAGTCATAACCGATGTGGCAGGACATGCAGCTTATCTGGTTGCCCTGGGCGCTGATGCAGAAATTGTTGATCTGGTTGGCCTTGCCGATTGTTACCGGCTCGGGGCGGCTGGGAACGGTGAAAGGCTTGGATTCCCACGTCCAGTGCGTGGTCATCATCACATCCTTAGCCGCATCGGGGTGACAGGATAGACAATTCTTTGTCACATCCTGAGGTGTTTCGAAGTGCCCTTTGATGATGTCCGCGTGGCTGGTGTGGATCGGGTGTTCCGGCAAACCCGCGCGCGGGTCAGTAGATAGGGCAGCTGTTCCCTTGGGCCAGAAAACAACCAGAGGGATGATGATCACCAGCAAGATGCCGATCAGCCCCAAAATCCAATAGGGTCTGGAGTTCTTCATTAGCATTCTCCTCAAAATAAGTTAAGCCGATTCATCAAGTTCTTCCATCAGATTTGCGCGGTGCTTAATGCGATCACGCAGCACACTTCGTAATAAATCCAATGCTTTAATCAAACGCCCATCCGCCAGCTGATAAGTAATGGAAACACCCTGCCGGGTGGTTAAAACCAGTCCCCTGTCGCGCAGGATTTTGAGATGCCGTGATGTGGATGGCTGGGGAATACCAAGCTCGGTGGTTAATTCAGTCACAGTGCGTGGTTGCTCATCAAGTGCATAAAGAATCAGAATGCGCGTTGGATCGGCCAGCGCAAAACACAAGTCAGCTTCGAGTTGAGATACTTCCTGGGCAAGCGTTTGAGAAATCATACTAATCCTCTTTATATTCGGATAAACGAATAAACATATTGTTATAATATCATTGTGATAAAAAGAACAATAGTGCTTGGTGTCACAAAAATATTATTATTTCGTCATAATTATTATAGTTTCCCATTGCCGGCACTTATCCATTTCAATAAAAATATGCGATATCTTATTGTGATTTTTAGCACTTGATGTGTAATCTACACTCCTTATCAGCTGCGGCGTAAAACCACTGCCTTAAGGCATGTGGATGTAAGCCTGTCTTGGCTACTTGCCTCATCCCCCAGATTTTTGGGGATTTTAGACAGGAATTTTGTCAGACAATAGACCTTTTCTATCCACAGGGATGTCTCTGAAAAATTGTTTTTATGAAAATGCGCCATTCACAAGCGTGTATGGTG
>JBGOXG010000115.1:0-7195 GCA_041479025.1 Anaerolineae bacterium | reverse complement strand
CCATGCATCTTCAGCGCCCGAACTGTCGCCACGATCACGACGACGTGCGGAATCCGTCCGGAATAACGGCACTTGATATGCATGAATTTTTCCATGCCGCAATCCGCGCCAAAGCCTGATTCGGTGATGACATAATCAGCGAGCTTTAGGGCGATCTTGTCAGCGATGATGGAGCTGTTTCCGTGCGCAATGTTAGCAAAGGGTCCAGCGTGAACGAAGGCGGGCGTGCCTTCGAGGGTCTGCATCAGGTTCGGTTTGATGGCGTCCTTCATCAGGACGGTCATCGCACCCGCCACGCCCAGGTCTTCAGCAGTGACTGCCTCACCGCGTTTGTTCACTGCCACCACCATACGGCCGAGGCGTTCGCGCATGTCCGCCAGGTCTGTGGTCAGCGCCAGGATTGCCATGATCTCGCTCGCCACGGTGATGTCGAACCCTGAACGATGCTCAAAGCCTTCCTCATCCTTGCCCAAACCTACCTGGATCTCGCGCAGGAAGCGGTCGTTCGTGTCGACCACGCGCCGCCAGCTGACTCGGGCGGGATCAATGTCGAGGCGGGCAAACAAAACGCGCTCTTCCAGCGTCAGTTCGCTTGGATCGGTTTTCTTTATGCCGAGTTTCTTCAACCTGCGCAGCATGGATGGTGAGAATCTCCGCTTGCCCTGCTTATCAGGTGGGCAAAGTGCATCAAAAAGCTTCACATCATCCTGCTGGGATTCATGCATGACGCGGGCATCGAGCGCTGCAGCGCACAGGTTGTGGGCAGCGGTGATGGCATGAATATCGCCTGTCAGGTGGAGATTGAAATCTTCCATCGGGATAATCTGGGAATACCCACCGCCGGCTGCTCCACCTTTGATGCCAAAGGTCGGCCCTTGCGAGGGCTGACGGATCACGGTGATGACATTCTTGCCCAGATGAGCGCCCAGCGCCTGGCAGACGCCCACGGTGGTGGTCGTCTTACCCTCGCCAAGCGGGGTGGGTGTGATGGCCGTCACGTCGATGTACTTGCCAATCGGGTGGTTTTTCAGGCGTTCCAGGATCTCGAGCTTGACTTTGGCTTTGTAGGGTCCATACAGCTCCAGCTCCTCAGGCTTGATCCCCAGCTCTTCAGCAATCTGCAGGATGGGCTTGAGTTTACCCGCCTGTGCGATCTCGATATCAGAAGGTACGGGGGAGAGTAATTTTAACTTGGTTGGCACGAATTTTCGCTGCGCCGGTTTGGTGGGAGCAGCTTTTTTGGTTGCGGGTCTCTTCACCGCTTTGGTGGTAATCGATTTGGTACTCGACACCTTTGCATTGGACGTCTTCACTTTAGCTTTTGCCTTGGGGGCAGCTTTGGGTTTTGCTTTTGTTGCCATGTCCACTCCTTTTTTGAAAGCACACGGATGAAGTTCGCTTCTATTATGGAAAATTTTCACAAATAATGCAAGCAAAAGAAGACACCAATTCTGGGTGAAGTTTATCCTTTCCTGTCAGTGGAATTTCATAGGGTTTTACAGGAAGTCGGCATGTAACGGTCGCCCAACCGTCTCTTACCAATACCTCCGTCCCTAATATCTCAAGCCACAAGCGCTTATCTCCAAAAGTCGGATTTGCTAATCCCTTTTCTACGGCTATCCGAAATTCCAATAGATTGGCGATTTTCGGTTCAATCAATATCAATTCTTTGACTTCCGTCTCTAATTCCTGCTTTCTTGCGACCAGGACGGTATATCGGCGGTCAATTTCCTCGGCATGAATTTCAAGCCTTTAAGAAATGATGCCTTTTGACTTTGTTAATGCCTGTGATATATCATCTGCCTCTTTCTCAGTTTGAGCTATCAAGGAATTTACATTCTTTAGATCATCTCTCTTAGGCTCTACAGCCTGCATTTCTTGCATCTGAGCTAGATCGCCTACAAATACATGACCTGGTCATGGGCGCTGGACGAAGAACAGCGCCAGGGGATGACCCGCCCACAGTTCGCGCGTTATTACCTGATGCGACTGGGGATTGGGGACGAGTTGAAACGTGTGGCCTCGAACCCACAATTCCAGTACAGGCTGGCTTCTGTGGAGGAAGTACTGGCGCTCAAGCCGGAGCTACGACCGCCCGAAAAGAGAAAGAACTTTTCTTCTGAGAAAGAAGAACCTCGCCACACAGGCTGGCGAGGGTGAGGTGGTTTAAGGCAGGAATGAAAAACAGCCGTGCAGGAGCTTCTTATCGCAGCTGTTTCTGGCTCCGAATCTTATTTTTGATCAATTTATTCATCAGGCCTTCACGCTGAGGTTAATCGGTAGGCGGGCTTTATGCTATTGAGGACCCTGTGCCAGTTAACCTTGCTGATGGCGGGTAACTTGTGCGGAGTCAATCTTGAATCTGTGCTTCTTGGTCTGCTGACTTCGAGGACAACTTTCTATTATCATCTCCCAATAGTAATCAAAGTAAAAAACAATCCAAAGTTGGCGATACCGCTCACGGCGAGAACACCTAAATCGGGTAACATTTTTCGTTCTCGGCGTCTATCAGCCAAAATTGCCGCCCCGCCAAAAGCCAGCGCAGGTGCAGCAAGTAAAACTATGACGCTGAAACTTATTTCGCCTAATACGCTCAAGCCCAGTAGCCCACCACACGCAATCCAAACAATAGCCCCCCAACGGGTAGAAAATTGCTGAGGCTCAAGAGCAATCCCTAAAAATTCCACTACTACCAAGATGGCAATTTCGATTAATAGAAGGCCAGGCTTATATCCCCGATAGCATGGCAGTCAGCAATAACGGAGAACCGGTAGTTCGAAGCCAGCGTTCAGTTCTCGAATACCGCCTGCCAAGTGCCGAAATCGGCATCACCACTACCTGGCAGGTGTCCATCCACTGTCTGACGAGCATTCCCGGCTGCGTCGGGTGGCCAGGCCAGGTCCAGGCTGCCATTCCCCCTCAACTGGGCATTATCGACTGGCAAAAAGCCCGGGTCGAACATGTCTATCCCGCATGAATTCTCAAATTGAACTTGTGGCTGCCCGGCGGGCGAAAAGGTCAGCACCAGTTGATTGCCCCCGGCCAGCCGCCCATCCAACTGCAGCAGCTGCTTCCCTGTCCAGGTATTCGTACAGGGTTTGAGATCACTCCCAAAACTCGAGAAACTGCCCTGCCCGGTTGCCAGCCACTGCCCGCTGTAGGTGTCGGGGCTTTCCGCTTTCAGCACTCCCTCCAGATGAACCGTTGCGGTTTCTGTGAACCCCATATAATCCGCCGGGCCGAGGTCAAAGTGCATATCCAGAGATAAGGACACTTCCGGGCGCTCGATCGGGCGCAGGTCGACCATGTCTTTGGGGAGACTATCGGGCGGGGTGCAAGCAAAGCCTGCCTCAAACGATTGGGGCGCCTCCGATTCCTCAGTGACTAACCCATTCAGAAACAGTTTTCCCACCAGCGGCGTCAGGCTGGTGAGGGTTACCTTACCCGAGAAGTCTTGACCGGGGCTGAAGTTCAGACTAGTCACCGTGGACTGGTCGGTTTCAGAGTTGGCTAGGACGAGGGCCAACTGGGCGTAAAAGTCGAACAGTCCAGGCAAATTCTGCAACACATCCAACGTCAGTTCATCCTCCACCACCAGGTTGTGCTCCCCAATTTGAGCAGGGAATTTCGCCTTCAGCATGGTCAACACGTTGTCTGGGCTTTGATAACTAAGAGCGAGTGAAACCTGTCCATTCGAGCTGCTGCAAAAAGGAAATTGTAACGCTTCTCCAGCGAGTGTAACCTGACCCTGAGCGCGCAACGACTGGCGGCTGACCGCCTGTACGACCGCCACGCAGTAATCCCCCAAACCGGTCGGAATGATTGTCGGAGTTTCCGGAGTAGCGGTTGGTACCCCGGTCGCGGCGCTTTCAAATGCTCGGGAGATCGGTGAAGCGCGCACATAGAGCTGCGCCTCACCCCGTTCCAGCAATGCCAGATACTGCGGATCGCCCATCCCCGGTAAAGTTATCCTGCGGGTCATGCGCCATTCCCCCCCTTCTAACACTGAAAACAGGCGAGCACAAGACAGCCTGGAGGAGATGACAGCGCGTTGGATATCGCCTTCCAGGCGCGTGCCGTACGGCAGGTACAGTCCAGGTATTGAAGGCTGAACAAGGTCTTGGTTTAATGGTTCTTCATCTACTTCGGTGGGCATGCGAGTTGAACTGCTGGCGGTCCCGAATGGTAGGCTGCAGGCCAGAGTTGCACCCAGCAGGATTGTCAGGGTCCATGTTATTCGCTTATTCGATTCCAAATTTCGCCTCCCCGCCTGGACAGCGCGGATCTGAATCTGCCGCTTCAATGAAAACCTCGAACGGGGTTCCACCCAGCTCTTCGGAATCGGCAAAAGAATAATTTTCAAGATAGATTTCGATCACCCCCGAAAGTGTAGTTCCTAGCATACCGGATTCACCATGCGGTGGCGATTTTCCATATTTCTTATAGTAATTCCGCTCGTATGGATAAAGAGTCATTTTCCCATAAAACTGTGCCTGTGTATTAATCGGCACCCAGTTCGTCGTGGTCGGGTCAATCATGAAGTTCTGCTGCTCAATCAGTTTTTCCCCTGGAGGGGGAAGATCCTTTCCAAACACCGCACCCCAGAGCGGGCGCATGGCTGCCCCCACAATGCTTTCTTCAGTCCCAAAGGAACCTTCCCCTTGCCAGGGACCGGCCAGGCCGCTGCAGGTATATAGGTCCACGGACACGGGTAAGTCATAGTAGAAGAATGAGCCAAAGATCACCCGCTTGCCTTTAGCAGTATATATCGATGGGGCGTGGTAGGTCACCTTGATGGTACGCTGCTCGGAAGGCAGCCCGGCTCGTTTCATGGCTGAGAGATACAAGTCAATCATCTTTTTTGCAGGCACCTTAAGCAGGTCGTCCTCCGAAGTTACGAGAAAGTCAGTAATCTTAAAAGGGAATTCGGTTTTGTCGAGTTTGGCGATCACATTAACGGAACCTTCCTGCAGTTCTCCGATGTTTTCCATCCCCTCAGGCTCGGTCTTAGTGTAGAGCTCCAGAGTAGATTTACCATCTTTGTCAGTAGGACTACCACAGGTACCGCATGAATATATTTTTCCGCTATCCGCTCTCGTGGTTGTAACAAACTTCCCTGTTCTGTTCTCCAGGAGACCGCTCGCTTCCTGGTCTACGCTCCAGCGGATCTTGAAGCCTTCCCCCATCGGTCCTCCTGGTTGGAGTTCCAATCCAGCCAGGGCATAGCACTTAACCTCCTGTTTGGTCATGGTAGATGCAAAAACAGCCGTAGCTGTCAGGTTGACGTGCGTCCCAGAATGGCCCCCCCCACTATGGTGAAAATGGATCTCGCTTTGGTCGGCTTCCAGCTTAATGGTTGCACCCGCCAATAATAGGAAAGTACTTAGTAACTTCATAGAGATATTGTAAGATTCAAGTGCAACGTCTGCAGCATATTTTCGGTTCTTATTTAGAATCGGTTCACCCTGGTCGTCTAAGGTCAAGGTCCCATTTGGTTCGCGTTCGTAGTAGGTCAGAGAACCTTTAATACTGTCGAGGAGTTGTTTCTTGAGGAATCCGATGGTTAGATCAGCATCGGGTCTACCCGGGTTCAGCCCACTGAGGAGTGTTTCACAGGGGTTATTCGCTTGCAATGGAGCACCTGCCAGGCTAACCATTTTGATCCCACCCGGCAGTCTTGCCTGCGCTCGCTGCTTGTCGCCACTGGTGATCTGCGCCAAGAGCAGCGTAACCGTGAGCTGGTCGATGTGCACCTGGGTTAGATCCGCCTGTGGATAGAAGACCTGGCCGCGCTGGGCAGCCAGAGCACGCACGGCAGCTCCGGCTGAGCGCAGCTCAAGCGAGTCGTCAGGAGACTTCCCCCAGGCGGCGAAGAAAATCACCAGCGCATCAGGCGGGAGCGCCTGTTCCGCTTCGAAAATCCCGGCCAGCAGTTCGGTTACCTGGGTGGGGGTGTAAAAATCACCCGCGCGCACACTGTTCACAATCTGGGGCAAGAAATCGATGTACACTTCGGCGTCAAAAAGCACCCAGTCATCTGGCCACCCGATCACCGGGCCATCGGTCGAGACGAGCGGGACACCCGCCCGGCGTAATATTTCGCCGGTAGCCGCCTGGGCAATGGCTTCATCCGCCTGGTATACCAATTGCGCCAGGATCAATGCTGCCTCGGCCGGATCGGTTGGCAGCCCGGTCGCCACTCGCTGCAGGTCAGCCGCAGTGATCAGCTTCTGGGTTCCGTCTTGTAAGGCCGGATCCGGGCGTTCGCCCTGCAGATCTGGATTGTTTTGGGTGCTGGAAGTTTGGGACGAGGGTGTGGCAGTTTCCTGACTCGCAAGAGTTCCTTTCGATATCGGCTGGGAAGGGCTTGCCATACCGCAGGCACCTATGCTGAGGATCAACAGCAGTGTGAGACCTGTCTCTATGAATCGTTTCAAAGCTTTATTCCTACCCAATTTTGCGATAATGTGCATTTCTACTCCCAACCCAACGTTGATTGAAGAACACGAAACAAATTGCTCTGTAATCTTCTTTTATTTTACACCCACCACCGATCAACTTCTGGCCAAAGTAACCAATGCGTGGATTGCCTATTGTATCAAGAGCCAACGATGAGCGGTAACCACCTTACCAGTATGAGGTTGTGCTGGCTATCGTCGGTAGAATGGGACACTCAGCCTAGAGCGCATTTCCAGCTCGTAGTGCGATAGGTCTTGCGTTGGCGGGGGTAGCGCGCCTCCCACCCGACTCCTCGACAGGCGCAGGCGGTCTTGCAGGCTTTGTAGAATCCCTGTTGAGCAGCGTCGCGGGAATGGGCGTGCAGAAAAGTGGCCGAAAGCGAGTCGTTGATCTTCTCACCCGCCTCAGGCGAGAGCCAGTGCCCGGTTTGCCGGTAGATCCGGTAGTGCTCGACCAGGGTGGCGGTGTAGATGCGTCCACTCTCGCGATTCAGGGCATCGGCCTGGTCTTTGGGCAGGCGGCAGGGGAAGAGCAGGGTGCGGATCATTTTAGAACAATCGTGCTATCTCGCCGTATAGAGCGCGAGACCTGTCTTGATCTGGCTAAAGCCGCGTGGCTTCCCGAAGGACACCGGGACAGGTGTGCGGCGGACTTCATTCGGTCACGGATTTGTTGTGACGCCGCCCCCTGTCTCAGCCCGTGCAGTGTGCATGCCTGTGCTACGCTTACCCCGGAT
>JBGOXG010000196.1:0-4192 GCA_041479025.1 Anaerolineae bacterium | reverse complement strand
CCGCATCGGGGTGGGCCAAGGAAGTCAACCTGATCAGTTGGAACGACAGAGATGCAAAATATGACATCCGTGACTGGTCCGCGGACGGCGGGAAGATGGGGAAAGGTGTGACCTTGTCCAAGGAAGAGTTGCTGGCGTTGAAAGAGTTGCTGAATAATATTGAGCTGTAATTTCAATGTGGAAGATGGTCGTGCGGCGCTCGGCGTTTGCTTTCCATGCCCAAGATGACGTGCCCGAAGTGCGGCGGGCGCACCGTCACCCAGAACATTGAAGTAAAATAGAAAAAATGTTTGCTTGACAGTATTACCAATTTTGACGATAATAGAGGCGTATCCCCCAGTAGTAGCTTCGGCGAACCTGGTGCGAGACTGCCTCACGGCGGTCTCTGTGTTTTAACTAGGGCTTAAGAAAACAAACATCTCCATTGACGGATTCAATCTCTATTATGGCTGTATCAAGAATACGCCCTATCACTGGCTGAACCCGGCAGAGATGTGCCGTTTCCTGCTCCCGAAAGACAAAATCCAGCGCATCAAATACTTCACCGCGCTGGTCACGCCGCGCCCGAATGACCCCGATAAGCCTCTGCGCCAGCGAGTATTCCTGCGCGCTTTGCAAACCATTCCCAATCTCGAAATCATCCTGGGCAGTTTTCTTTCGCACGAAGTGATGATGCCGCGTTCCCCGATAGGCAGTGGTTATGTAAAAGTCATCAAAACAGAAGAAAAAGGCTCCGACGTGAACATCGCCACACACCTATTATTGGATGGCTTTCGGAACGAGTATGAACTTGTTGTTGTGGTCTCGAACGACTCCGATTTGCTGATGCCGATTCAAGTTGTTACGGAACAATTCGGCAAACCTGTTGGGTTGCCGAATCCGCAACAAAACCCAAGCGTTGCGCTTTTACCGTACGTTATGTTTGTCAAGAACATTCGCAAGAACGTTCTCAAAACAGCCAATTCCCATCCGTGCTTTCCGACGGGAACGGAAAGTTTTCCAAACCCGAGACCTGGTAACCTATCTATTACTACTTCGCCCCTTACGAACAGGATTTTCGTGCTTGGTGGGATTCAATAACATTCCCCGAAACCAAAGACAGGCAAGATCGCGGCAAAAGTCATCAATCACTATGGGGATGAGGTGATGAAAGTTGTTGAGATAAAGTGATGTATGAGTAAATTCTTGAAAGCAGGTGTGACATTAAGAGCTAAACCGTCCCGTCCCCATCGTCCCGAAGGTTATCTCAAGCGACAAGATTCATCCACACAAACCTTCGGGCAGTTTCCAGACGATGCAGCGGGGCGGGACCACTTCGATGATATAATGAGAGCATCCACTGTAAGTTGACAAGTCCAAACGCCGGCCCATTCCCGGGCTGGCGTTTTTCCTTCCCCTCTCATCAAAACCAAGGAGGTTTTTATGAACTTCCAGACCGGCGACAGGGTCATGCACTCCACCTACGGGTTGGGCCACGTGCAGGCCATAGAAAAGCATACGGTCGATGACACCACCACGCTTTACTACATGGTCCAGACGGCGGACCTCACAATCTGGGTCCCTGCTGATGAAAACATGAAGAACCGCCTGCGTTATCCCACCAGCGCAGCCAGATTCAGTGATATGCTCACCATCCTGTCCAGCCCTGCCGGGTCGCTGCCGGATGACCGCCGCCAACGTTACATCCAATTGCTTGAACGGTTAAATGACGGCGGGATCGAATCGCTTTGCAAGATGATCCGCGACCTGACCGCCTACCGCAACTCCCATTCCCGGAACGACTATGACAATGCATTGATGAAACGCGCCAACAAGACCCTGATCAGCGAGTGGAGCGTCAGCCTTTCCGTCACTCCAGGGGAAGCCGAGATGGAACTGCACCGGTTATTGGAACCCAAATAGAATTGAGGGCTACTATACTGAACGTCCCGAAGGTTCAAAACCTTCGGGATGTTGTGCTCAAAAAATTTCAGGACATTGTGTGCATAGAATTGAGGAATATCATGCCTTCAGAAGAAAAAACCATCATCAACAGGGTTATAGAAAATTTTACCCGCACGGGCAACGCCGCAGACGAACAGGTCAAGGTCACCAACCTGCCGCAGGGCAAGACCAGTTATGTCGAGTATGTCGGGCAGGACGGACGCTCCATCACGCTGGATGAATACCATGTGGACGGCAGGACCATCTGGGCCGGTTACAGCTCCCGCAGCGGGACCGTTTACCTGAGTCCCACCGGCGCCTGAGCCTAAATTGCCTTAAACGGGTTAAACGACCCGAGGGTTTTATCCAGGCAACTGAATTTATACCCTTGAACCTTCGGGACGTCGAACCTGGATGAAAAAGCGAAATTACCGCTTCTTGCATACTCCTGCGCAGCATACAGCAACTCTCAATTCCATGGAGGTCTTGCCGATGCCTGCTCAAATCATCCAACAGAATTATGCCCGTCTATTGAGATGGCTTATACTTTTAGTCCTCTCCTTGATCATCAGTGGTTGTGACGGCTATTCTCCTAATCCTAAACCGCCCGAATTGGGGACCGGCTTGGTCTTCCCGGGCGCGGAAAATACAATATCCCTCGGTGGATTTTGGTTCAATTTGGAGGGTAATGGGGTTTCGCCAGCAGACAGGACTGTCCCGGATATAGACCCGATCGGCGGTTATTTGTTGTTTTATTGGATTGACGATAATGGCAATGTTTGCCATGGCCAGCCGGGCGTAAGCGGTCAGCCCGGCCCCGTTTATTTTGATAATTATAAGCAACAAGCTTACGACCTATCCGATCAGAAGGCAAATATCACAACAACCCAACTGGTGGATTTTCAGAAAATCCCTTATCGTGTTGACTCTTATGTTTCGAAGACACAGGCTTCGGGATTGCATTTTGTTCAATATGGAAATGTATTGTGGAGATCCAGAAAAGACGGCTTGGCATTCATAAATAAGTACACGGTTTACCTTTCTGTTCCACTGATTATCTCGGTTGTTGATACGACCCATACCCTCAATACCCTTTTTCCCTACTACCCTGATCAGCAAAGCATTTGCAACTCGGGTGTCCCTTTGTCTTTCCCCTCACCTTTACAACTCGGGCAAGATCCCAATATGTGTGCGGTTCGCACCTTTCCCACCGCGGATTCCATGAGTTATCCGGACAGCCTGGGCTACTGTCTAACCAAATTGCCTCAAGGCATGAACTGGACGGAATGGCCTTAAGGCTGGAATAATTCCAGGCGCGGGGGCGAGACCCCCTCCTGCCTCCCCCATATCCGACATTGACGATTGTTTTTTCCAAGGTTTTTACTTCGGATATGGGGGAGGTGGCCGAAGGTCGGAGGGGGTCAAACGATGGGATGGGTGGGTTACAAATTCAGGAACTTCAAGAACTCGTAGACCAGCACCGCAGGCCAGAAGATCCCCTTTAGGAGTCCCAGCGCGCCTATCAAGAATGTGGTTGCATGGCTGAGGTAATAGACCCACGCGCCGATCAAGCCGAATGCATAGACAGCGTCTGAAGCGCCGCCTCTGTAAACGACCTTTTGCTTCCGGGTTTCCTGTTCGTTCGATTTTGTTTCCGTGGTCATTTTGTTCTCCTTTTGTATTATCATTTATCATCTTTACATACGTTATTCAATTCACCTGGGTTTCTCTGACGGGTAAATTCATGTAGACATATGTGACATGAAAAATCCTACTCGTTTAGATATTTACGCAGTACTCTGTAAAATAACAAAAGAGGGCCAACCATGAAAGATCTGTCCCATAAATCCTTTCATACGCGCGCGGTACATGCGGGTGAACGCGTGCCTCCCGCCGAGTTCAGGCCCGTGTCCACGCCCATCTGGCCTACCGTCGGCTACCTGTACGAGAGCATGGACGACCTGGACGCTGTCTTTGCAGGCAGCAAACGCGGCCAGGTCTATTTGCGCTATTCAAACCCCACGGTCGAAGCTTTCGAAACGGCAGTGGCAGACCTGGAGATGGCGGAAGCCGCGCAAGCCTATGCGTCCGGGATGGCAGCCATCCACGCCTCGCTGCTGGCGGCAGGCGTGAAAGCGGGCACGTCGGTCGTCGCCGCGCTGGATGTCTACGGCGCGACCTTTTCCCTTTTACACTCCTTATTCGAAAGCCTGGATGTCAAAATCCGCATGGTGAACGTCACCGATCATGCGGAAGTTGAATCGGCTTT
>JBGOXG010000094.1:0-8666 GCA_041479025.1 Anaerolineae bacterium | reverse complement strand
CAGGGTGGAGTTGATGACCTGGCTGATATCAGCCAGGGCGAATAGATTCTTGCGCTCTTCGGCGACCGACCCAACTTCAAGGCTGGCACGGTGCAGGCGGATCTCCATGTGCGACAGTTCGTCGCATATATTTGCTGGCAGATTGGCGCGCAGCGGTAACAGCGCTGAGCGCAACTTTCCCGCCATCTGGCTGAGTGATTTTAGCTGCTGGTCGAGAGGGGGTGTATCGTTGGCTGGAAGTGTCGTCATATTGTTAAGAGAAGAATTTTTGGATGAGGCGTTTTAAAGTTTTATACAGAATTTGTTTGCTGGCCTGACGCGCGGCAGCGACATTCCCATCACGAGGGCTGTAAAGCGCAGTCTGGTGTTCAGCAGCTAGGATCCCAACCTCTTCGTTGGCTTCGGGCAGTAACTCGCGGAGCACTGTAGCGCGCTCAGCAGGCGTGGCAGCTAAAGGTTGGGGTTTACCCAGCCAGCGCAGACTCCGATTGACGACTGCAAATGAACGGGCGATGGGAGTCTGTTCGGACCAGTGTGCCCAGTTGATCAGGAAGCGCGGTACGGGTAAATGCTTCCGTTCGAGAAAAGCCAGGATGGCCATTGGGATCTGAATAATAAGTGCCTGGCGATGATTATTGCGCCAGAAGAGAATCCCCGTTACCACAGCTAACAAAATGATTATAACCCACGCGGCAATGCGCAGGTAATACACCTGACGGGCTGCTGCCTCCGTTTCATCCCCAGCTTCTCGTCCACCAGCCGGAAGGTTGCCATTCGTTTCTCCGGGTGTGAGCGGCATCAGGTTTTCACCTGATAAGTCATTTTGGGATACACCCTCCGGGCGGACAAGGGGTGACTGGCTGACAGTAGGCTCGAATTCCACCCAGCCTACGCCTGGAAAATAGACTTCCACCCACGCATGGGCATCATTCTGAAGAATGTAATAAATTGTCCCTACATCGTTTGGTTCCCCCTGAGAATATCCGACTGCCAGCCGGGCCGGGACTCCCACGGCGCGCAACATCAGCACCTCAGCGGTGGCGTAGTAATTGCAGAACCCTTTTTTGGACTCGAACAGGAACCATTCGAGCAGGTCAGTATTGGGCGGTGGCGCCGGGATGCGGTCGACGTATTCGATCTCCTGACGCAAATAATCTGTAATGGCGGCTGCCTTGTCGTATGGCGTCACTTTACCGCGCACAAGGTCAGAAGCAAGCCTGGCCACACGCGGAGAAAAATCATCGGGGAGTTGCAGGTAATGTTCGTTTACCCACTCAGGGTATTCCACCCCTGCCTGGCGGAGTTGCAGGACTGTCGGGTTTTTCAGCATGGATCGCGCGCTGAATGTCTCACCGGCCTTAATGTTGCGGGTCGTTCGCATCAGTACCATATCCACTTGTTGTTCTGGCACCGGGAAGTATTTATATTCCGCCGCGCGGCTGAACCACAACAAATCAGGAGATAAGTATAGGAGGGATTGGTTAGGAATGTAGGTAGTGAAATAAAATGTTCCCTGCGGACTGCTTCCTCCATCGGCTGAGTTGAGATTGTCGCCATCTGGATTAAACTCACCAAGTGAATCAGCGGTCGTCGTCCATTTGCCGTTTCCATATTCATCATAGGTGCGCCCGCGCCAGTAGAGCCGAGGCAGGTCCTGGGCAGACTGTGGAATTAGAACAGTGAACAATACAGCATCGCCGAGCGGATTCCCCAGACCGAGCGGAAGGTTATCGCTAAAAAAATCGCGCGAGCCGACCGCCACCGTCCCCTGGATGGCGGCAAACGCATCTTTAAAGCGCTGCTTCAGGTTATCCCAAGGCGCGACCAGGTTAATCCAAAAACGAGCCGCCGCAGGAGACGATGACAGCGAAAGCGGCATGGTCCAGGCAAGCAGCACCAGCACTGCGGCCGAGATCAGCACCCCAACCGAGATATCCAGGTTGGCTTCGGGCGAAATGAATATTCGACGCCGCTTCCAATCGCGGCTTGATTTCAGGTAGTTGAGACGTCCAAAGAGGAATAAAACCAGAAATATATAGGTACCCAGATACCAGACGCGCTGCGGTACAGCCCAATCATAGGTTTGAAGGATGATGATGGCAAATCCGCCCGGTAAAACGGCTGCCAGGATATTGCCATGCCGGGTGAGTGCATAAGCGCTGAAGACGCTGATGATCCAGAACAGGATGCAAACAAAGGTGAGAAAAAGAATAAAATCATCCACTGGCTGGCGGCTGGAAAGTTGCGCCAGCGAAAAGATCAATCTGCCGCCCAGACTACCCAGACGTTCCCCCCAGCTCACTGCGTCTTCTGTAGCCTGTGCGAGCTGCCAGGGGATAAAGAAGAGGGTGTATCCTATTGCCAGCCAGATTGCCACTCTACGGCTAAACAGGCTCTTTCCAAGCGCGAGCCCAAGGATCACTCCCAGCACAACCAGGGAGTAAGCATAATCGAGATGGGGAATCCAATTCGTGGCAAGCAACCTCACGACCGCCACGAGCATGGCAGTGAATAGCAAACCTGCCGCAAGCCAATCCCACCAACGAGGCGATTCCCGGTCCATGATTTGAGTGTACAATAAAAACGAAGTGCCGTCAAAGACACGCGGCAGAACAGGCCAGTGTCGATTTTATGAAACGCAGTATCTGTGATGGGTGAAGCTGCTGAAGATCCCCGCTCATCAACTTGAAAGGAGCCACCATGCAACCATACTGGGATTTTGGTATTTACATCATTGCCTTAATTCAAAACATAACCTGGCTCGTTAGCCCGATGGCATTTTTTAGTTTTCTGGGTTCGGAGGAGTTCTTCCTGTTTGTTCTCCCCCTGCTGTACTGGTGCGTGGATACGGCGCTTGGCTTGCGCGTGGGACTAATCTTGTTGTTCAGCACCTGCTTGAACGATGTGTTTAAAATCTTATTCCACGACCCGCGCCCATTCTGGTACAGTACAGAAGTAAAAGCCTTTGCAAATGAGACAACATTCGGGATACCCTCCGGGCACTCGCAAACCGCGGTGGCAGTATGGGGAATGGTGGCCTATTACATCAACCGCCCATGGGCGTGGTTTACTTCGATCGCCGTGATTTTCTTGATCGGGCTTTCGCGCATATATCTTGGCGTGCACTTTCCGACCGATGTGCTGGCTGGCTGGCTGATTGGCGGTATTCTCCTTTTCTGTTTCGTCAAGTTTTGGAATCCGGTTGCGGCATGGCTCAAGAAATTGACCTTCGCGCAGCAGACTCTGGTCGCTTTTCTGGTGTCGCTCGGGTTTATAGGATCGGTGGAACTCGCCATCCTCTCTCTGGGGAATTGGACCATCCCTGATTCCTGGCTTCTGAATGCAGCGGTGGCATTTCCAGAGGGACCCGCGCCTGATCCCATCAATATCAGCGGGGTCATATCGACAGCCGGGACTTTGTTCGGACTCTCTTGCGGGTTGGCCTGGTTCACCCGTCAGGGGGGATTCAGCGTCGAAGGCACGACCAGCCAGCGTGTAGCGCGTTTTCTGGTTGGTTTTGTCGGCGTAGCGATCCTTTACCTGGGGCTGAAATTTATTTTCCCTGCTGGGGAAGGAATGGTTCCTAATGTTTTTCGCTACTTGCGCTATGGTCTGGTAGGTGCGTGGGTCTCGGCAGGAGGGCCTTGGTTATTCATTCGTATGAAGTTAGCGAAACCAAAGTAGAGTCCCAATAATGCCTTTCATAACTGTTAAGCCTGAAACGTCCCATGTATATTTATTGTAATGAACCATGAAAATGGGTTGTAATCTACTCTGATATAATCATATACTAGACTGTAACTATCATGATGGATAATTAAATAAATGACACTAGAACAAGGAGCCATTCTTCACGGACGATATCGCATTGTAGAAATCCTGGGCCAGGGGGGCATGGGGTCTGTTTACCGTGTCATAGATGAAAATCTTGGTGTGGAAGTTGCTGTTAAAGAGAATCTTTTTACGACCGATGAATATGCCCGCCAGTTCCGTCTTGAGGCTGTTATCCTGGCGAGTTTGCGTCAGCCCAACCTGCCGCGCGTCACCGACCATTTCGTGGTCGGAGAGCAGGGTCAATACCTCGTCATGGACTATATTGAGGGGGAAGACCTGCGGCAACGAATGGAGCGACTCGGTACCATCACCGAAGAAGAAGCCATCTTGATAGGGGCGGCGATCTGTGACGCGCTGGCTTACCTGCACACACGCAAGCCGCCCGTTTTGCATCGCGATATCAAGCCGGGCAACGTGAAGATTACCCCGGAGGGACATGTTTATCTTGTGGATTTCGGACTGGCGAAGGTAGTCCGGGGATCTCAGGCCACGACGACCGGAGCGCGCGCCATGACGCCAGGGTATTCACCTCCCGAGCAATATGGCACGGCAAGGACGGATGCCCATTCAGACATCTATTCTCTGGGGGCGACACTCTATGCTGCACTGAGTAGTGTGATTCCTGAAGATGGACTGGCGCGGGTGATGGACAACGTCCAACTCACCCCTCTCCGCAAGCGTAACCCGAAAATATCCCGCAAGCTGGCAGCAGCCATCGAAAAGGCAATGGAGCCTTATCCTGATGACCGTTTTAAGTCGGATGAAGAATTCAAACAAGCCCTGCTGGCTGCCAGCGCAAAAACCCAAAAACCCGCCAATGATTTAAGTGTTTCACCTGCGCCTGTTACAGCTGATCGGCCTCCATCCAAACCGCTCAGTGCCCTGGCGCCCGAAGCGGAGAAACTCATCGTTAGCGAGAGTACGCCTGCACGATTTAAGCGGCGCCGCAAGCGCAGCCTTGGCTGGGTGGCATTCTCTTTGTTGCTGCTTATAGGCGTCATCGTTGCATTTGGGGTAGTTATCAATAACCCGTCGCTTATCCCTGCCAGTGTGACCGGGCTGCTGCCTCCAGGTTGGCTGCCCAGCGCCACACCGACGCCGACACAGACAGTTTCTCCTACAGCTACGAGTAACACCGCTGGTGTAGTTCTCCCGCCTACCAAAACACCCAGCCAGACACCCACAAAACGCGTCACGTTAACACCGACGAATACCTCGACCTCGACTTTTACGCTCACCCCCAGTATCACCCCCACTCTCATCGGCGGAGGCCTGGGTACAATCGCTTTTGCTTCCAATCGTTCGGGGATTCCGCAGATTTACCTGATGATTGCTGATGGCACGGACCAGCGTGCAATTACCACTGAAACGGACGGCGCCTGCCAGCCCGCCTGGTCGCCTGACGGGACGCAAATTGTGTATATCTCACCTTGTATGCTTAAAGAAGCCGACTATCCTGGCTCTAACCTCTATATTATGAATGCGGATGGAACCAACAAACAACCGTTGGGGGGTTCTATCGAAGGTGACTACGACCCGGTCTGGTCACCAGATGGTAAATCTATTGCATTCACATCTTTGCGTGATGGATACCCCCAGATCTATAAGATGGATTTGGAAACCAAAGAAATCACCCGTCTGACTGATACAGATAAAAATATCCAAACGCGGCAACCGGCCTGGTCTCCGGATGGTACCCAGATTGCTTATACTCTCAGACGCGTAGGCGTGTTCCAGATTTGGGTGATGACCAGCGCGGGGAAAGTGCCAGACCAACTCGTGCGCAGCGGTTCCCGGTACTCGGATTTCCTTCCAGCATGGTCTCAGGATGGCCGGTTTATTTCGTTTAGCGAAACGGAGTCCTTTGTTACATCTCCTTCTCCCGCCTGGTTAATGACCATGCGTTATGAGGATCGCAAGAGCCAGGCCAGTGTCAGAGTAAATGTTGAGACGCCCATTGTTGATGTGCATTACTCACCGGATGGATACTGGTTGGTGTTCGAGAGTGTCTCCGCGGATCCCGCCGGCTCTAATCAGGACATCTATATCATGACCATATCTGGTGGCGACCGGACAAGGCTGACCAAGGATCCGGATGCGGATTTTGATCCCGCCTGGAAACCGCTGTCAAAAATCGAGGCGACGGTTACTTCCACCCCTTAACCTATGCCCCTAAACAGATAATCCCTTCTCCTTCCCATTTGTATGGGAGGATGTTTTTTTAATTCATTGTGCGCGACAGCCTGGCCGCAGCGGGATGCCCACTTTGCTGTGCGGGTCTCTTGCAGCTGGCGTCCTGATGCGATATGAACCGTAGTCCAGTTCAGGGTTGGGTACCGGTGTCGGGCTGGCAATTGTGCGGCGAATTGTTGAGCGCCACGGAGGGTATGTTTGGGCGGAGGGGGAATTGGAAAAGGATGCGACATTTTATTTTACGCCGGGGAAGTAATGCGTCGGTTTAGTCTTTGGATCATATAGAACTTAAGACTCTTGCCGCCAGTGCTCAGGTTGCATTTCCGGAGGGGATCCTTCGTATTTGACCCGGGCAGGTGGTATGAGCAGAACGATACCCAAGACTTGTCATATTTCACAAGACCGGCATTAAGAAAGAGGTAAAATAAAAGTGAAATATTCCTCAGGAGACAACAATGCCTGGTGTTGCTGTTCTAACCGATAGTTGTGCCAGTATCCCCGAAACACTGTTGAATCAATTGAATATCCATACCGTCGCTTATTACATCCACCGCGGGCAGGAAGTCCTGCGCGATCTGGTGACCATCCAGCGACAGGAGTTCCTTGACTGGCTGGTGACTGCCAAGTCCCTGCCGACCACGGCCAGTCCAGGTCCTGGCGACTATTTCACGACCTACCAGGATCTTGCTTCCCAGGGGGTGGGGGAAATCATCAGCATCCACATGACCAGTAAAGGGAGCGGTGCGTACCAGGCGGCGACTGTCGCTCAGAGCATGGCTCAGGAACAACTACCCGATGTCCGGATTGAAGTGATTGACACGCGTAATGTCTCACTCTGTCAGGGTTGGATGGCTATCGAGGCTGCCCGCGCTGCCCTGGCGGGTGCAAGTCTTGATGAAATAACGGTGAAGGTCAAGAACATGATCCAGATCACGCGCATGATCCAAACGGCGGACACTCTGAAATACCTTTATATGGGGGGGCGCATTGGAATGGCGCAGCGTTTGGTCGGGTCATTGCTCAACATCAAACCTCTGATCGGCATGGAAGACGGTGTGATTGTCCCGCTGGGGACTGCGCGCAGTCGCAACCAGGCCTACCATGCCATGGTAGACCTGGTCGAGGAGGCCGTCGGCAGGGGAAAGGTAAAGATTGCATACGTGCACGCGGGAGCGCTGGAAGAGGTGGAGAAGATCAAACAGATGGTGGATCAACGTCTTGACGTGGTCGAGTCGTTTTTCGCCGAGCTTTCCCCCGCGCTGGCGGTTCATACCGGTCCCGGGACAGCAGGTCTTTGCTTTTACCCGGTCAAGTCATAACCAGTCGATTCCACTGGGGCGGCCGGTACAGCCGCCCTTGTTTTAGTGCGCCCAGCATGGGCGTTGACTTGAGAGTGAAAGTCTCTTGCAGAGGAGATTGCACCAACTGCTAGCGGAAGGCAAGGGCGTCACCGTGAGGTGGGGTCTGAAGGAAGCCGGAAGCAAAACTGCGGCTTGAGGAACACAAACCCAATAAGAGGCCGTGAGGCTGGGCGAGTTGGCTAATGACAACGAAGCCCATGCAATCAAGGGCCAAAACGGTAAATTGGGCAAGCGTGCAGGGAAAGTCAACGTTCTTACCTGGGGAGACCTGTCGTCAAGCCGAAAGGCAACCCTGATCGAGAGATCAGGCTGAGATGGCAGGGGTCAGCCGAGGCCATAGTACCGATGTTTTTTTTTCGGGAAGGGCTGAACAATGAGAAGGATGAGTACGATGAGCAGTTCGCGGGACGAACCCGGAAGGCAGAAACCCCCGGATAGAGGGACTACTGAACCAGCGAAACAGGTGAAGCCTGCGGGATTGGAGCAGAGCGCCGAGCCGTTCCCGGCACAAGACAGCGGAAAATCCGACGCAAGGACGTGGGAGGCGGTGTTCGAGCGAGAGAACATGCTGACTGCGCAGAAGCGAGTAGAGAGCAATAAAGGAGCGGCGGGAGTGGATGGGATGGAAGTGAAAGACCTGTCCGGCTACTTGAAAGCGCACTGGCTGGAAGTGCGGGAGGTTCTCGAAAGCGGGAAGTATCGGCCAAGCCCTGTGAGGCGGGTAGAGATAGCCAAGCCAGACGGAGGGGTAAGGCAGCTGGGGATACCAACAGTGCTAGACCGGCTCATCCAGCAGGCCATAGCGCAAGTGCTGACACCGATGTTCGAGCAGGTGTTTTCACCGTACAGTTACGGGTTTCGACCCGGACGGAGCGCCCATCAAGCCGTGCAGAAAAGCCAGGAGTACATCCGAGAAGGCTACGACTGGGTGGTGGACATCGACCTGGAGAAGTTCTTTGACCGGGTCAACCACGATATGTTGATGGCACGAGTGGCGCGGGTGGTGAAAGACAAGCGTGTGCTAAAACTCATCCGAGCCTATCTGGAAAGTGGCGTGATGATGAACGGGGTAGTGATGGAGACAGAGGAGGGTACACCGCAAGGTGGCCCGCTGTCGCCGCTGCTTTCCAATGTCATGCTGAGCGACCTGGATAGGGAACTGGAAGAGCGTGGGCATAAGTTTGTGCGCTATGCAGATGACTGCAACATTTACGTGAAAACGCAGCGAGCCGGAGAACGGGTGATGGAAGGCGTGAAGACGTATCTGGAAAAGAAGTT
>JBGOXG010000011.1:0-26501 GCA_041479025.1 Anaerolineae bacterium | reverse complement strand
GCCTGAACTTTACGCCGTGCAATCGAAATCGCGCGCGAGGCAAAATCCACACCAGTCACCTGCCAGCCATGTTCTGCGAGCGTTATCACATTAGTCCCCGTGCCACAACCAAGGTCGAGCACGCGCCCGGAGGTGTGAGTATCAATGAATTCCATCAGCTCAGGAGGGGAGATGCCACTGTCCCACGGAGGGTGGCGGAAATACCACAGGTTGAAAATCATTCGGCGGAGAATATTCGTCAATGGAAGTCAGTCATCCTTCGAGTAAAATCCAGCAATCTATCATAAACCATAGCGATGGTTTCCAGTTACCGCAGGGAATCACGGACCCTCTGCACATCCAGACTGCCCACCTCCCGCCAGAGTTCATTCCCTCCGGGATCAAAAAAGATGAAAGTTGGAGTGTACTGAAAGGCATAGACCTTTGCCAGTTCGCGTCCGGCGGATTCCTGGATGTTGATTCTTATGATGTCAATTTGACTGCCCAGTTCATTTTCCAGCCTGTCCACGACAGGCTTCATCGCTGTACAAGCAATTCAATAGGGTGACTGGAATTCAAGCAGTACGGGTTTTCCAGCTCCGATTCGTGCTCGTACCTCCGCCGCTGTACCTGCCAGTGGTGTCTGCGTAGGACGAAGAGCAAGCCAAGCCACAGCCAGCCCCGTACAGATGACTAAAAAAGTGATAATCTCCGGGAGGCGATGTGTTTTACTGAATAAGAAGAAACCGACTACTGCCAGAAGGACAATGACAATCCACAAGAGGGAGTATTGGTTGAAAATAGATGCCATGTAACGCTCCGTTCATCGAATAAGTGACAAATCACACTTTGACAATTAGCCTGACATCTTTTAGAATCGAGCAGTCTCGCTACATATATTTATACAGGAAGGTTAAATTCCATGAAAGAGTATACCACCGAGTTTATCCGCAATGTCGCATTAGTGGCACACGGCAGCGCGGGAAAAACGATGATGGCGGAGGCCTTTTTGCACTTCAGCGGTGCAACCACCCGCCTCGGGAAAATTGATGATGGGACAACTACTTCTGATTATGATGAAGAGGAAATTCGCCGCAAGATTTCTCTTTACACAAGTGTGATCCCCGTTGAACACCGTGATCATAAGATAAATGTTCTGGATGCCCCAGGCTTCAACGACTTTGTCGGGGAAGTCATTAGTGCCTTGTCTGTTGTCGACGGCGCGATTTTGCTGGTCGACTCTGTCGCAGGGATGGAAGTTGGGACAGAAGTTGCCTGGCGCTATGCTGACGAATTTAACCTGCCGCGCTTCGTTGTGATTAATAAAGTCGATCGTGAAAACGCCAACTTTGCCAAGGCGCTTGCCTCGGTGGAGGCTTACTCAAGTACACGCTTGATTAAAATGCAACTGCCCATTGGAGAAAAACACGACTTCAAGGGAGTGATAGACCTTGTCTCCATGAAAGCCTTTATGGGAGACGGTAAAAACGTTGCGGATATACCCGGGGAATTAATCTCCGCAGCAGAAGAAGCACGCATGCAACTTATGGAGGCGGCCGCTGAGGGTGAAGATGTGCTCCTCGAGAAATACCTCGAAAGCGGCGAACTGACCCAGGAGGAACTCTTACGCGGGCTCAAGAACATCATTCGGTCCGGAGCTTATATCCCGGTCTTCTGCGCGGCCGGCGGTCATGAAATCGGCATCGCACCGCTTCTCAACGCGATTGTGGATTTGATGCCCTCCCCCGCTGATCACCCCGCATTAATTGTTCCAGGGAAAGCTGGTGAAGAAAAACTGATCGCTACGGATACCGGTCCGGTAGTGCTTTATGTTTGGAAGACAACCGCCGATCCATTTGTGGGTAAAATGACTTACTTCAGAGTCGTTTCGGGTACGATCAGCTCAGATGTTCATCTGATGAACACCGTCAAGAATGCTGACGAACGAATAGCTGGCTTGCACATCCAACGCGGCAAGGAAAACATCCCCATCAAAATTGCACATGCAGGGGACCTGGCCGTAGTGGCAAAACTCACCGTCTCGGCAACCGGCGATACGCTGGCAGAAAAAAACCACCCTGTGACCATCCCTGTCCCGAAATACCCGGCTGCACTTTTCCAGGTGGCAATCCACCCGAAGACACAGGCTGATGCCGCCAAGATTTCCCCCACACTTACACGTCTATGCGAAGAAGACATGACCCTTTCGTGGCACAACGAACGATCCACAGGTCAGACGATCCTGCAGGGAATGGGCGATCAGCATATTGACGTTGTGATCC
The DNA here is from genome assembly GCA_041479025.1 of Anaerolineae bacterium. Taxonomy (GTDB): domain Bacteria; phylum Chloroflexota; class Anaerolineae; order Anaerolineales; family Villigracilaceae; genus JBGPQJ01. The sequence goes on along the minus strand of JBGOXG010000011.1, from coordinate 24,240 downwards.
ACCGTGCGCAGACCAAATTCCAAGTAGGACTGACCACGGATGAACCAAAAGTGCCATATCGTGAAGGAATCACCCGTAAGGCTTCAGCCATGTACCGCCATAAAAAGCAGACGGGTGGCGCAGGACAGTTTGGTGAAGTCCATCTTCGCATCGAGCCTTATTCTGAAGGCGACTTCGAATTTACCGATGAATTGGTTGGGATGAACCTTTCGAAATCTTACTTGCCGCCGATTGAAAAAGGCATCCGCGCGACCCTGGAAAAGGGTGTGTTTGCCGGTTACCCATTAAGCAATGTAAAGGTCATCGTTTTTGATGGCAAGGAACATCCGGTCGATTCCAAACCCGTCGCTTTTGAAACCGCTGGGCGAGAGGCTTTCAAGCTTGCTGTCCATGATGCAGGCCCTGTTTTGTTTGAACCGATCATGAACGTGCACGTCGTCATTCCGGATGTAAATATGGGCGATGCCATGAGCGATCTGAACACACGCCGCGGCCGAGTCCAGGGAACTGAGTCCGAGCGAGGTCATACAATTATCAATGCCCAGGTCCCACTGGCCGAGATGTTGCGGTATACCACTCAACTGCGCTCCTTTACCGGTGGGCGAGGTTATTTCACCATGGAACTGGACCATTACGATATCGTTCCAAACCACCTTGCGACCCCCATCATGGAAGCTCACAAAAGGGAATTGGAAGCAAAAAAGGAAGAATAATCCCATTGGCATCAAAACAGTGAGCGCGAAGGCGCTCACTGTTTTGATATGAATATCATTAGAAATCCAGATTTTGCTTGACAATTTGAACTAAACTTGTATAATTTGTATCAAGAATATCTACTATATTATGGAGAAACCTGTGAACCGTTGCTCGTGTCCAAAGCGGGATTCGTAACCACCGCCTCTTCAGAAAAGTAATTCCAGCGGTCAACGCTGAAGGACGGTAGGCGAATCCCGCATGCGAAATCTTATCTCGCATGGCGTTCGCACGCCGTCCTTTTAATTTACCTGTTGACCGTCTGTTAATTCTAGCATTAGAGGTAATCCCGGAGACAATATGTCAGGAAATCTTCAACGAGTTGACCACGCTGCCATCACGGCGAACCAATTCACCATCATTACTCTAAGCATCACTGCATTTGTATTGAATGCCCCCTGGCTTGTTGCCATTGTGACCTTGGCTATGCTGGCTGGCACATTTCTAAGTACGCCCGGTTTCATTATTGTTTATCGTTACTTGCTCAAGCCGCCAGGATTGATGAAACCGCATATCTTGCTCGACAATCCCGAACCACATCGGTTTGCACAAGGATTTGGCGGGGTGGTTATGCTGGCAGCCACACTCGCACTATATGCAGGCGTCTCGCCATTAGGCTGGGCATTGGTGTGGCTCGTCGTTGCCCTGGCCGCCCTCAATGCCTTTGGTGGGTTTTGTGCTGGATGTTTTCTCTATTACTGGCTGAGCCGTTTGAAGTTTCCCGGCTTTCAAAAATATCCTCCTGCCGGGACATTTCCCGGAATGCGTCCAAAGGAATCGGTGGGTAATGAATCCTGATATCCTGGTACGGTCGGTATTGGCGGCGGCATTCATCGCGAGTGGTTTAATTATTTATTGGTTGGTCAACAAAGTGAGTCTCGCTCGCTCGAATAATCTTATCGGAGCTATCTCTTCTTACCGGCGTGGAAAACCCACGATCATTTACTTTACCACGCCAACTTGTGCACCTTGCAAGACAATCCAGCGACCGGCGATCGAAATGCTCAAGAACCGACTGGGTGAAAACTTGCAGGTTATAGAGATAGATGCCAGCAAACAACCGCACCTGGCCAGGGATTGGGGTGTCATCAGTGTCCCCACAACCTATGTAATTGACTCGGATGGGAAACCACACTATGTGAACCATGGTGTGGCCACCGCCGCAAAACTTATTCAACAATTAGAAATCGAGGACTTTATCATATGAAAATCGCTTCAGATGTCACAGAATTAATCGGCAATACCCCGCTTGTGAGACTCAACCGTATTTCAGCAGGCGCCAAAGCCGAAATTGTCGCCAAATTGGAGTTCTTCAATCCAGCTCACAGCGTAAAAGACCGCATCGGCTTGTCGATGATCGACGCCGCTGAAAAAGCGGGGGTGCTGACCAAGGATAAAACCATCGTGGAACCGACCAGCGGGAATACCGGTATCGCCCTGGCGATGGTCGCAGCGGCAAAAGGATATAAAATCACCCTGACCATGCCGGAAACCATGTCCAAAGAGCGTCGCATGCTGCTTCGCGCCTATGGGGCTGAGCTGGTTTTGACCCCTGGTCCAGATGGAATGGTAGGAGCCATCCGCAAAGCAGAAGAACTAGTCGCCTCCGACCCCGACAAGTATTTTCTGCCTCAACAGTTCAAGAATCCGGCGAATCCCGAAATCCATCGTAAGACCACTGCAGAAGAAATCTGGCGCGACACCGATGGAAAAGTTGATATTCTCATATCCGGTGTAGGGACCGGCGGCACCATTACTGGCGTGAGTGAAGTCATCAAATCCCGCAAACCATCCTTCAAGGCAATTGCGGTTGAACCGGACGCTTCCCCTGTTCTTTCGGGTGGCGCCAAAGGTCCGCACAAGATTCAGGGCATCGGAGCAGGCTTTATCCCAGATGTGTTGAATACCAAAGCGTACGATGAAGTCATCCGCGTTACGGACGATAACGCGATTGATATTGCCCGTCGAATGGCGCGCGAAGAAGGCCTACTGGTCGGGATTTCCTCCGGCGCAGCGACCTGGGCAGCGTTGCAGGTGGCAATGCGTCCCGAGAATGCAGCGAAATTGATCGTGGTGATCATCCCCTCCTTCGGTGAACGGTATCTCTCCACCGTGCTATTCGCCAATTTGGCAGATTAACCAGGATTTAGTGTCAAGGAAGTTTTGTTTCCAGATTAAAGTAACCGGAGGGATAAATGTCGACTCATGTCATGTCTGCCAACCCAATCACACGTCCCATAAAAGGGATAGCAAACTATTTTTCCATGATGAAGCGTGATATAGATTCGGTGATTGAACGCGATCCAGCGGCACGTTCGACATTGGAAATATTATTGGTGTATTCGGGTTTGCATGCTATCTGGATCCATCGTATTACGCACTGGCTTTGGAAAAATGATGTGAAATTCATCGCCCGCTGGTTGTCACAGATTGGACGCTGGCTTACCGGCATCGAAATCCACCCTGGCGCTAAGATTGGGCCCGGTTTCTTTATCGACCACGGCATGGGCGTGGTGATAGGTGAAACAGCAGAAATCGGAACAGATGTGACCATTTATCACGAGGTTACACTTGGCGGAACGAGCTTGAACAAAGGCAAACGCCACCCCACCATCGGGGACCGAGTGGTGATTGGCGCAGGTGCGAAGGTAATGGGTGCAATAGAAATCGGAGCAGACAGCCGGATTGGTGCTAACGCCGTCGTGGTTAAATCCGTGCCAGACAATTCCGTTGTGGTTGGGGTACCCGGTCAGATTGTCAGGCGCGCTCATTTGCACATGGCTGGTGATGCGCCAGACTTGAATCATACTTCTCTGCCCGATATAATTGGGGTGACCCTGAAGGAGCTGCTCCAACGTGTGGACCACCTGGAAACCCGCGTGGATGGCCATGAAGTTGAACGTCCTCACGTGCATGCCCCGACCGGTGAGACATGGGATGGCGATGATTTCATGATTTGAACCCCACCTTAATAAGAAGATGCCCACATTTTGCGTACCAGCTTTGATGAAATACTATGTCGATGACCAGACAGAGGTTCACGTTTCGGGCGGGACAATTGCCCAGGCGTTGAATGACCTGACCACTCGCTATCCATCGATCAAGACACACATTATGGACAGCCAGGGTAGGGTGCGGCGGCATGTCAATTTATTCGTGAATAAAGAAAACATCAGGACACTCGATGGACTCGATACTCTTGTAATAGAAACCGATAAAATCATCCTGATGCCCTCCATCTCTGGCGGTTGATGATGTAGAATAAGAATGGTGAATGGATTACCATCACCATTCTTTTATTTTGGTGAACCATGCCCTCTGAACTTTCTCATGAAGAAATCCTGCGCTACTCACGTCACCTGCTCATCCCTGATGTCGGTTTGGAAGGGCAGCGAACACTAAAGGCATCTTCGGCACTCGTCATCGGCACGGGCGGGCTCGGGTCGCCAGTATCCCTGTATTTGGCGGCAGCAGGTGTAGGGAGAATCGGGCTTATCGACTACGATATTGTAGATTCAACTAACCTTCAGCGACAAATTTTACACGGCACATCAACTATCGGCGTCCTCAAAGTCGATTCCGCCCGTAAACGTCTGCTTGATTTAAACCCTCTCATCCAGGTGGATGCGATCAACGAACCCTTTACCAGCGCCAATGCGATGCAGATCGCAAGTGGTTACAACATCATTATCGATGGCACGGATAACTTCCCCACCCGCTACCTTAGCAATGATGTCGCTGTTTTTCTTGGGATACCGAATGTTTACGGTTCGATTTACCGATTCGATGGGCAGGCGAGTGTCTTTTATGCGAAGCAAGGACCCTGTTACCGCTGCCTGTTCCCGGAACCACCTCCCCCAGGATTAGTCCCCACCTGCGCAGAAGGTGGTGTGTTGGGGGTTCTGCCAGGGACAATCGGGACGATCCAGGCCACCGAAGCACTCAAAATGTTGCTTGGGATTGGTTCATCATTGGTCGGGAGACTGTTGCTTTACAATGCACTCGATATGACCTTCGAGTTCGTCAATCTTAAGAAGAATCCAAAATGCAGGGTTTGCGGTCCAAATGCGGACATCAAGGAATTAATTGATTACGATGAATTCTGCGGTGTACCTGGGCACGACATCGAAGTTGGCTCCACCGGTGCTAGTTGGGATATAACCCCTCTTGAACTTTCTATGTCAATGAAAAGTAAGAACCCACCCCTCCTGCTTGATGTACGCGAACCGCATGAGCAGGAAATTTCGGCGTTGCCTGATGCCATCAATATCCCATTAGGCTTGCTGGCTTCCCGACTCTCGGAGTTGGACTCTGCACGCGAAATGGTTCTTTTCTGTAAAACCGGCACGCGTTCTTCGCGTGCGCTGGAACTGCTGGTCAGTGCCGGTTTCAAGCGAGTGAAGAATTTAAAAGGAGGGATTAACGCCTGGGCAAAGGAAGTCGATTCATCATTACCGGTATATTAGAAAAAATCCCCGAAGACTGGGGATTTTTTGAATTATGAAGAAGGGAAAGCCCTTTCATAGACGCCGATGATCCGGTCCCACAAATCGTTTGCTTCTTGGTCAATGGTCATGCGCGCCGGATCTGCTTCGTGCCAGGCAATCGCGCGGCGCATACCCTCCGCCCAACGAATGTCGCAGTGAAAATCGGGGACTAATCTTTTAATCTTACTGTTATCAAATACAGCACTGTTCGACTTATCACCGACCAGACTGCCGACTGCATGCGGCCAGTACGCAGCAATTAAATCCGAGGGGATGTGGATAATGTTTGGCTGGACATCCAATGCCTTATACACTTCCAGATAAATCTGGTTCCATGAGAGAACTTCATCAGAGGTTATATGAAACGCATGACCCCGAGCCTGGTCATTGCCCAACATACCAACCAGTCCCCGGGCGAAATCTCCGTTCCATGTCAAAACCCACAATGAAGTGCCATCCCCCGGTACGATCAATTTCCTCCCACGCTTGATGCGGTCTATCACGGTATAAGGATGCTGCCAGCTGCCGACACTGAGAGGAATCTGGGACGGTCCATAGGTCAGCGATGGGCGAATGATCGTGACGGGAAATCCTGTTGCCCGGTATTCACGCATCAGGCGTTCCTCGCAAGCGATTTTATCTCGGGAATACTGCCAGAAGGGATTGTAAAGCGGTGTATCTTCAGTAATCAAGTAATTTGCTGGCGGTTTCTGGTAAGCGCTGGCAGAGCTAATGAAAACGAACTGCTGTGTCGTTCCGCGAAAGAGTGTAATATCACGCTCAACATCCTCCGGGGTGTAGGCAATCCAATCCACAACGGAATCAAATTCGAGACCGTGCAGGAGCCGAGCAAGATCGTCTGGATCTCCATGAACATCGCCTGTAAGCAAATGCGCGTCTGCGGGCGATGAATACTTCGTTGATTTGGAGCGATTTAGGATGAATAATTCATGTCCGCGCTCCAGCACAAGCTCAGAGCCGGCAGAACTGATCAATCCTGTACCCCCGATGAAGAGGATCTTCATGCAGAAACCCCTTTCCAATAAATGATGCTATTCAGAAAAATATCATCTCCATAAATAATGGGATAATCAGCCTTCACCCATTTCCGGGATAGGTTCGGGAGATGTCATACGGCTTGCATAAAAGCCTTCAAGCCAGAAGATGATCAACGCGAGCCAGACGATGCTGTAACCGATTAACTGCTCATGGTTAAACGGTTCTTTATAGACAAGTACGCCGAGCATGAATTGAATGGTTGGCGCGATGAACTGTATGATGCCGATCATCGTGAGGGGAATGCGCTTGGCTGCTGAAGCGAATAGCAACAGGGGAACTGCTGTCACTACACCGGCACCGATGAGCAAGACATCTGTCCGAATCCCATCATTGAGGAAAGCCCCTGCACCAGTCACGCCTATAAAAATGAGGTACATAAGCGCAAGTAAGAAAAGAATGCCCGTCTCCAGGGTCAACCCGTAGAGTGAGCCAAGCGGGGCAATCTTCTTTACCAGACCGTACAAGCCAAAAGTAAAGGCAAGTGTGAGGGCTATCCAAGGTAGGCGGCCATAGATAGCGGTTAAGTATGCAACACCGAGTGCTGCCAGAATCACAGGAAGCCACTGCAAGGGACGCAGTCGTTCGCGCAGGAAAATGACACCCAGTAATACGCTCAAAAGCGGATTGACGAAATATCCCAGACTTGTTTCGACAATGTAACCGGCATTCACCGCCCATACGTAGGTGAGCCAATTCACGCCGATCAGCAAGGCGGCTATCGAGTACACCCCCAGAACGCGCCGATTGCCAGATTCTGTTCTAAAGGACTGCCACTGTCTGGTGACAAAGACTACCCCAATAAGAAGAAGGAAGGACCAGACAATGCGATGGCCCAGTAATTGCAATGCAGGAACATTATGAAGCTGCTTCCAGTAGATCGGAAACAAACCCCATATGAAATAAGCGCCCACGGCATACCAGATTCCTTTATTCTTCATGCAATTGTCTCCATGGCATACGTTACAAGCAGAAGCGCTGGGCAAGTATACACCCTATGGTTGGCCGGTATACAATAATTGATTGCTCCCCGCTGCAATAAACCGCAGCGGGGAGCAATATTTAATTACCGGCGTAGACCGGTCTTTCTCTACTTCCCGCTTACAAACAAGAACCGCGTAAATGATCGGGAAAATAAGATTCTATTCTATTAGTAAATCTTCTAGTCAATTTTAATATTAGCCTTACGCAACCTCAGACTGTTTGAGACGACAAAAACACTGCTAAATGCCATTGCACCTGCGGCGAGCATCGGATTCAAGAAACCCAAGGCGGCCGCTGGAATGAGGATCACGTTATAGAAAAACGCCCAGAACAGGTTTTGTCTGATCGTTGAGAGTGTTTTACGCGAGAGGGAAATCGCGCGCGCCACGCCATGCAGGTCACCGCTGATGAGTGTGACTGGAGCAGCCGCCATCGCCACATCTGTACCCGTGCCGATGGCTATCCCGACATCCGCTTGAGCAAGCGCGGGGGCGTCGTTGACTCCATCGCCTACCATGGCGACAATCAAGCCTTTTTCCTGAAGCATCTTGACTTCAGCGGATTTTCCATCCGGCAGTACTTCTGCCAAGATAGTATCAATGCCTACTCGTCTTGCGATCGCTTCTGCGGTTTTGTGGTTATCACCCGTTATCATAACTACTTTTAGACCCATTTGATGAAGGTCCGTGATGGCGTCTTTCGAACTGTCCTTAAGCGTATCGGCAACGGCAATCACTCCACTCACTGCACCATCCACAGTTACCAGCATCGCTGTCTTGGCTTCCAACTGCAGGCGTTCTACATCAGCAGCGAGACCATTGAGCGAATGTCCGCGACTATTTATCATGCGTAAATTGCCCACCAAAACAGCATGGTGATCCACTTCCGCTTCAACACCGTGACCTGCCTCAGCTTTGAAACCGACTGGTGCGGCGAGCGATAGGTTGCGTGCGGTGGCTTCTGCCCAGATGGATTCCCCAAGTGGATGCTCGCTCCCTTTCTCAACCGATGCGGCCAGTCTTAACAGCTCGTCCGCCGGCATACCACCGGAAGTAACGATGTCAGTGACGGCAGGCTGGCCCTTGGTGATTGTGCCGGTTTTGTCCAATATTACGACATTCACTTTTCCAGCGCGTTCAAGGGCCTCGGAGCTACGGAACAAGATACCTAGCTCAGCGGCTTTTCCGGTTCCGACCATCACAGCGGTCGGTGTAGCCAGGCCCATGGCACACGGGCATGCGATGACCAGCACCGCAACCATGTTGGTAAGGGCGCGCGTGAAATTATCGACATCAGAATTGGTTGGCAAAGGCGGTCCGAAAAAGTACCAGGCACCGAATGTAAGCGCAGCAATAAGAATGACTATCGGGACGAAAATTGTCGATACCTGGTCGGCAAGTTTCTGGATGGGCGCTTTGCTCCCCTGGGCTTCCTCCACCAAACGGATGATCTGTGCGAGCGCGGTTTCCTTTCCAACCTTGACAGCTTCGAAGCGGATTAAACCCAGCTTGTTCAGCGTGGCGCCAATTACAGGGTCACCCGGGCTTTTTTCAACAGGCAGGGACTCACCAGTAAGCATCGACTCGTCCACCGCAGAGCGACCTTCGAGCACGACTCCGTCCACCGGGATTTTCTCACCCGGACGGACGATGACGATATCCCCAACCCTGACCTCATCGACCGGGATATCCGTTTCTAGTCCATCCCTAAAAATCCGGGCGGTCTTCGCGCGCAAACTCATTAATTTCTTTATAGCTTCGGATGTCCGTCCCTTAGCTCGCGCTTCAAGGTACTTGCCCAATCGAATGAGGGTGATAATAACTGCTGCAGTCTCAAAATAGACGTGACCCGGAAGCAGACCGATCATAATGATGACTGAGTAGAAATACGCAACAGATGAACCGAGTGCGACAAGAACATCCATATTTGCGGAGCCATTTCGTAATGATTTATAGGCTCCAACATAATACTGCCAGCCGACATAGAACTGAACTGGTGTAGCAAGTGCAAACAAAACCCAGTTGAACCACCACTGAGCTTCGTGAATGCCGCCCATGGCGGATGCCATAGCATCGTGACCGGGCACATAGAAGAATTCAGGCAAAAGGCTGAAATCCTTGCCCATCGAGAGCAGGAACAAGGGAATGGTGAATATGAGTCCGATGATCAAGAGACGGCGTTGCTCATTGATTTCAGCCTCGCGGGCTTTTGCTTCGACATCTTCAGCGTCACCGCCCAACTCGATTGCTTCGAATCCTGCTGCAGCCACTGCCCGACGGATCTCCGCTTGAGAAACGATGGTCGGCACATACTTGACGCGCGCTTTCTCGGTCGCCAAGTTTACCTGCGCTTCGAGCACGCCCTCGATTGCGGCTAAAGCCTTTTCGAGGCGGCGCGCGTCATTGTCGTCAGCCAATCGCTTGATGACCAGGTCTGCTTCCCCTGTGGCTACTCCATACCCGGCACGCTCCACGCGGGCCACCAGGTCGGGCAAGGCAAGCAGGGATGGATCGAACTCCACTGCCGCACGTTCAGATGATAAATTGACATCCGCCGTGCGGACACCATCAAGTTTTTTTAGATTGCGCTCAATGGTGGCGACGCAATTGGCACAGGTCATTCCGGTAATGGGTAATGTAAGCTGTTTTGTATCAGGCATATCTTCACCATAATTTTTTGTAGGGGAGGACAGCCGTCCGCCCCTACTTTTTCCAATGTATCAAGCTGCAACTGGGTAATTGATTTGTGCCAGGAATGCTTTGATTTTGTCTTCGGTCGCAGGAGCATCGAAAGCAATTTCAACCATCTTGGTGGTTTCGTTTGCCTTGACAGTCTTGACGCCTGCCAGATCTGCCACTTCAGTCTGGATGGTATGGACACAGTGTCCGCAGGAAATATTGGGAACGGAATAGGTTACGGTGATCATAGGGTTTCTCCTGTGAATAGAATCATAAATGGTTTGAAATTGGGAAGTTTTTCCCAGATGGATCAATAAAACAATGTACGATGATTAAATTTATAACTTACAGGCTTACACTTTCGTCGCTGTCTCAAACACGTCTGTGATTTCCTTCAGAACTCGTTCACGTTCTTTGGGATTGTCGCCTTGAATGGCTGTGGTCACACACGAATTCAGGTGATTTTCAAGAATACCGGTACTGACTTTGTTGAGCGCAGCCTGTACCGCCTGAATTTGTCGAATCACATCGATGCAGTATGCATCTTCATCCACCATGCGGATGATGCCACGCATGTGACCTTCGATGGTTCTTAGTCGTTTTATTGTCTGGTCATGCTGCATATTTATATCCTCTCAACCCCCCCCATGGGGGTAGGGGGCTTCAAGTATATTACCACTTCCCCCTGTTGTCAATTGATAATTTAGTGATTGATATTTGAATCTACAAATTGAAAAGTGAACTGTTTTCAGTTGAAAGGTGAACCGTTATCAGTTGAAAAGTGAACTGCTGGTCCGTGATAGATTCATGCGAAAAAGAGGACATCATGGACCAAATACACAAGCGGTTTACTAGTGAACAAGTCAAGGTCTTACTCCAGGGTTACACTCTGAGAAGGATCGCACGCATTTCTTCGCGGCACTATCAACGCTAAAGTAACTGACGATGAGCGGTCGCGTTGGTCACGTTACAGCAGGGATTGCCAATTTGCTCAACGTCAAACCCATCCTCACGATCCAGAATGGGAAGCTGGAATTACTTGAACGGGTTCGCACCCAGAGCAAGCAAAGCCTGGGAACGACTCATCGAATTAGCCAGCACTCAGGCAGCGGGTCGTCCGATCGAGCGGATGGCAATTGCTCAGGTCGCAGCTCTTGAGATGGCAAGGAAATTTGAGACGCAACTGCGGGAACGCATGGCCTGTCCTGTGGATATTATTTTTTGTGAGCTGCCACCGGGACTATCCGTCCACTCAGGTGCAGGATTGGTTGGAGTGAGAATTCGTCCTGGAATAATATTAAGCACATGGGATTGCCTATCTCGCCTCGCCCACATTGTCATCAAAACATCCTTGATTGAATCAAGAACTAAATTGCGAATCTACACACCCGCTAATCCCAGGAACCAGCCAGGCACTGTAAAGCCCCCAATACCCAATAGGGTCGTCAATATAAAACTAGTGATTAGCATAAATGCTGAAAAGATGATCAAGGCATAATCCGTCCAATGATAGGTAAGCTTAATCAGCCACGTGCGGGGATGCGTGCCAAAGCAACGTAAATCCATTGCATTGGTTACGTCCTCTCCAGTAAGGATTGAGTTCATCGTCACCGGCACAATCAAAGGCGCAATACGTGTTAATTGTTGGAATAGATTGCCACCGATGCGCTCGAGTTCGTAACCACGTGCCTTTTGAGCGTCAAATGTGATATTAAAATCCCGCGCCAGGGTCGGCACATATCGAAATGCTAATTCCATCGTATAAGCTACCTTGTCAGGTAGCCCTAATCCCTTGAATGTGACACCATACAAACGCGGATCCATCGAAAATGGAATTATGATGAATACTGCTGATATGGGGGTGATACGCAGGATCTGGCAAATTGCAAACCATATACGCTCATAAGTCAGGCCGAAGTGGAACGTCCATCCGACAATCGGGATGGTGAACCCTGCCGGCCAGACCAGATGACCGCCCGGCGGCACAATCCCTCCAGCTCCCCCACCGGTAATGATGGTGTTTACGACAATCATTGTGAATAGAATTACAGAAACCATCAACCAGGCACGACGTGTTTCCACCCACTTAACACCTGCCAAAAAATACCAGGTGAATCCCAGGATGAAAAAGAGCAACAAGAAACGCGCATCCCAGAACATGGTGATCGCAAACAGAAAAGTCAGCGAGAAGATCCAGCGCGCTCGTGGATCTATCCGCTCCATGATGCTATTACGTATCCGAAAACCCCAGGTAATGAGCATTTTTTGCGGTTTGCCCTCCCCCCGTATTTTTAGAAATAAGGGGGGAGGGCGGTCAATCACCTGCCAGAACGTGAGAGTACTGCTTGATAAGCGACCATCAGGATTGGTACAAGAATCAGGCCGTTGATTAGGTTCGGGATAACTGACGGGATAAAGTTGGCGTAGATCACCGTGTTTATATCCGCACCCGACACCCACATCTCGGAGACTGACGCTACACCCATGCCAATCAGTATGCCCAGGGTGCAGAAGAGTTCAGCCTTAAAGATGGATTTGCCGTCGCGATAGTTTATGATCTGGCTGGCAACAAGACCGGCGACCAGCCCCATGATGCCATTTCCCAGGTCCCACCAGATCCAGAATCCGTAACCGGAGAGGAGATCACCGATAATATTGCCGAAAAATCCGGTGATGAAACCCACCCAGGGACCAAAGGCGACCCCAAAGAACAAGGGAATCGCAACGCCAGGACGAAAAGCGACATTTCCTGCGCTCGGCAGTTGCAGAAAGTTGGTGGCGAAGCTCAGCACGCCATACAGTGCCGCGCCAATTGCGGAATTAACCACCTCGCGGGTTCCAAACTTCCAAAGCGATTTTTTTTCTTCCATCTCGAGCCTCCTTGTGAAAATGAATTTGGATATCTAAATATTTAACTCTGAAAGTGCGCCAGAGTTTCTGCCCGATAGAATTTTCCCGTAAGCGGAAGCATTTTCAAATTTACACGCAACAGCGATGTTGGCAGGATACGGCAGGACCGCAACAATGCTTCATCTCTAAGCACCTCGTGGGCCGGACCATCTGCCACAAGCTTTCCTCCGTAAACCAGTAATATTCGGTTGGCATAGATCAGCGCCAGGTCCAGATCGTGCGTGATGAATACCACCGCATCAAAACCGGGCATCTGCAAAATCGCATCCATGAACGCTGTGTAATTCCAATAATCCTGCCCCGCAGTAGGTTCGTCCATCATTAGAATGCGCGATCGCATCGCAAGGATCGCCGCAATACTGATTCGTTTCTGTTGCCCGAATGATAATGCCAGAGGGGGCATCTCCATTTCACTCTTCAGGTGGACAGTCTCGATCGCCCAATCCACGTATTTATTGATGACATCAGGAGGGTAGCCCAGGTTCTTCGGTCCGAACGCGAGCTCCTCAGATACAGTCGGCGCAAATAACATTTGTGAGGGACTTTGAAACACATAGCCAATAGTGTGCGCCGACTGCGCCACGGTTGTCTTACGGGTATCCTTTCCATCCAGGAGCACGCGACCCTGCGATGGTTTGAGCAAACCCAACGCATGCTTGACCATCGTTGTCTTTCCAGATCCATTATGCCCCAAAATCGCAATTACATCCCCCTTATGGATCTGAAAATTAATGCCCTTCAAGACTTCAGGATGGCTAATCCCGTATCGGAAATGGACATCCTCAAATTTGACCAAAGGAGTCTGATCGCCCTCTGCCTTGATTGCCGGGTTGAACTCGGGAGCTGGAGATTGCCAAGCCCTCTCCATTACCACTTCGGCAGGAAGTTTGATGCGATGATAATCAACTGCCTGCATTAACCCGGCCGTATCACCAAAATAGGTCACTTTACCCTCATCCATGTACATGACCACTTCTGGATTAATTTCAAGGACATCCTCGACGCGATGTTCAACGACCACTACTGCGTAACCCTCATCAGCCAATTCTCGAAAAATATGGAGTGCTTCATGCGCTGAAACCGGATCAAGGCTGGCGAGCGGTTCATCCAATAACAGAATCTTTGGTTCCATGGCGAGAATCCCAGCAAGCGCGATTTTTTGCTTTTCACCTCCAGAGGTTCCGAATGTCTCTTGATCGCTCAGGTGAAGAATGCCTAGGCGGTCGAGCGCCTTTTCCGCCCTGGACTTGATCTCATCCCGGGGCAGGCCCAGGCTTTCCAAGCCAAATGCGACCTCATTGAGCACATAGCTTCCCAAAATCTGCCTCTCAGGATCTTGAAGGAGCGTACCAACGCTTTGAGAAATATCCGCCAGACCCAGCCCTTTTGTGGATTTACCAAACAATCGAATATCCCCGCTCATCTCACCGTGATAGGTATAAGGAATCAACCCATTTATACAACGCATCAGGGTGGTTTTCCCGCAACCGCTCGACCCGGCGATCAGCATTACCTGACCGGGAAGAATCGAAAAATTAATATTTTCGATTGCCGGTTCGGTACGACGCCGGTAGCGAAAGGTGAGATTCTTAACAACAAGGGGTAGTTCAACCATAATAATCAGTATATGACATAATCAAGATTGCCGAAGTATCACCTGTAAACAACATCAACCACATCACCGACCCGGGCTCCCAGTACCTCCGCTGCGGAACCGTTCACTACTGCAATCTCGATAAATGCTTCGCTGTCCACCAACGCAACCAGCTCACCAGGCTTGCGCCAGCCATAGGAGTCGACCAACCCATCCACTTCGCGCTCGCGAAGCCTGAAGGACACATCTGTTCGGTCTTCAAGTTGCTCAGCACGCAAGTCGGTGGTCAGATTGCCGAAGGAATCAATGATGGTGACATGAGCTTTCCATCCGTGAATGGTGCGTTCGGGTTTGGGTAGTGCCAGCCTGATTGGGTCGGAAAAAGGAGTCCCCATGGTGGACAATGGAACTCCTTTTGCAAGATGAGCGCCAACCGGAGCGAAAATATCCCGTCCATGGAATGTATGGCTGACATGTGGAAGCCAAAAATCCGGATTATCAAGGTGGATGAATTCTACTGGGGAGCGACTACTTTCAACATCATTAATCATAGGGGTGAATAGTCCGTTATCTGGTCCGACAAAAAAATGCGCCCCCAATCTGGCGGCCATCGGACGTCGATCTGTACCCACACCCGGATCCACGATTGCAATATGCACCGTCCCATGAGGAAAAAAAGGCGCGGCTCGCCATAATGCGAGCGCACCTTCAAGCACATTTTGCGGGGCGATCGAGTGAGTAATATCAGCAATCTGTGTTTCAGGGCAGATTCCCCAGATCACTCCCTTTAGCACACCGATAAATCCATCTTTCAGACCGAAATCCGTTGTCAAAGTGACGACTGGCATGAGGTTATCCTATATCTGAAATAGACCATACTATTATCGTTTCAGATAACCAGCGCGTCAAGTTGGAATTTATATCATGCTGCCTGACTTTGACTGACATGGCAACCTACGCTATACTATACTTTGGATAAACTAAATGGGATGGTTAATTACAACCACCCATCCTTCAATACTCATTCCATTTCCCAACCAATTTATGGAGGCTTCGATATGGCATTTAAACTCACTTATGCAACCATGTTTAACCCGCCCGATGAGTTGCATGCAAATTATGATACTTCGCTGGTGAAACTTAAGGGAAATCTTGGGAAGGAATATGCCATGCTCATCAATGGCAAGGATGTAAAAGCCGATGAGCAATTTGAAGATCGTACGCCCATCAATACCGGTGTTGTCCTGGCAGTCATGCAGAAAGGGGATGAGAAACACGCTCAGATGGCGCTTACAGCGGCACGAAAAGCCTTTCCAGGCTGGAGCCATACTGCGTGGCAGGAGAGAATTAGAATCCTACGCAAAGCTGCAGATTTGATTGATGAGCGCCTGACGGACCTCGGCGCTGTGATGTCCATGGAAGTCGGTAAGAATCGAATGGAAGCAATGGGCGACGTGGCTGAGACTGCGGATTTGATCCGTTATTCCTGCGATCAGGTGGAAGCCAATGACGGATTTGTCAAAACAATGGGCAAGGATCCGCTTCCCAACCACGATGCTACGAATTTCTCTGTATTGCGCCCATATGGGGTCTGGCTGGTCGTAAGCCCGTTTAACTTCCCATTCGCGCTCACCGGAGGACCTGCGGGCGCTGCGCTTGCAGCAGGCAACACTATTGTCATGAAACCTGCGACCGATACGCCATTCATCGTGCGTCTGCTGGCAGATTGCTTCAGAGATGCTGGTATACCTGACGGCGTCGTGAACTTTGTCACTGGACCAGGTCGCACCATTGGCGCAGCGCTTGTTGGCAGCCCTGAAGTGGACGGTGTGACCTTTACCGGTTCATATGAAGTGGGCATGAAAATGTTCCGCGATTTCGCCAATGGAAAGTGGGTGCGCCCAATGGTGCTTGAACTGGGTGGCAAAAACCCGGCCATTGTTTCACGGAATGCCAATCTTGAAGATGCTGCTGCTGGAATTGTCCGTTCAGCTTTTGGTCTGCAAGGGCAAAAATGCTCTGCGGCCAGCCGGGTATTTGTCGAGGAACCTGTCTATGATGAGCTCGTTGGAAAACTCAAGGAATTGACTGAAAAACTCACCATCGGTGACCCGACTGACCGCAAGGTCTTCCTGGGCCCTGTTGTAAACAAGGCTTCCTACCAGGATTTCCAGAATTTCTGCAGCGAATTGGGCAAGGCTGGGAAATTCCTGACCGGCGGGAAAATCCTCACCGAGGGCGCACTCGCGAAGGGATATTTCTGCGCTCCAACTTTCGTCACCGATGTGCCTATGGATCACCGCTTGTGGAAGTACGAAATGTTCCTGCCCATCACTACCATCGCCAAAGTCAAGAATTTGGATGAAGCGATGAAGTACGCCAATGATGTGGATTATGGATTGACCGCAGGGATGTACGGTTCAGAAGAAGAAGCCCAGTGGTTCTTTGATAAGATAGAAGCCGGTGTCACGTACGCCAACCGACCGCAAGGTGCAACAACTGGAGCCTGGCCGGGTTTCCAGCCGTTTGGCGGATGGAAGGGTTCTGGTTCATCCGGAAAGAATGCCGGAGGTTATTACTACGTGCAGCTCTACATGCATGAACAGATACGAACATTAGTCCGGCCTAAGAAATAAAGACTTCAATAACAATCCAAATCCCCTTCCTTTTGAGGAAGGGGATTTCCTAAATATTACATATTGATTTGATGCTTTTCAATCAAATGAGTCTTGTTTTGGAGTACTATCGATCCCGTGGAATACTATCCAGTATCAGAAAGTCCATACTAAGCTCAAATAAACGTTGATGAATTAATGGCACATATTGAGATCCGTCATGGAGTAAGGACCATCAATCCCGGATTAAGTATTTGCAGACTGAAATACACCTTCGATGGGGTATTGCCATATTCAAATATGCTAGGAATCGCCTTCTCGCCTCAGATGGTAGAGCGAGCACCGGGTTTCTAAAGATGGATGGGCAAGAAAAACTCCGGTATTGGCTATCGAAGAATATACCTAAATCCTGTACAATCTAGGTGCAGAACGAATTTTGGCTTTCAAAGATACTTTAAACAAATTATGCATAGTGTCCTTCCTGATAAACCGGTGTTCTACTCTTATAAACGGATTACTATTTCCTCTTTCGGCTCGAGGGAACTCCATGGAAGATGAACTCCGCCCAAGAGTAGGGACATTTTTTATCATTATTGGTTTTGGTCTACTCGCGCTTTTCATCGGGTCAGACATGGCAAAACAAGTCAATTTCTGGTATTTCTTGAGCGCCGTGGGCTGTCTTGGATTGGGCATATATCTCCGAATAATATCCTCTCGGGAGAAAGGACCCAGTCAGCGATTCGGTGCGATTCGAGGTTATTTGGCAAAACGCAAGCAAGAAAAGGAAGCAAAGAAAAAAGCCAGAGAAGAGATAGCTAAGAAGACTAAAAAAAAATAATAGTAAAAGCCTTTGAGAATGCATCATAGACCAAATATCATAAACCATCGCACCGTCACCGTAACCATTCTTGCTGTTGTCGTGTTAACCATCCCGGTGATGAATGTAATCAGATTTTGGTCAGCGTTCCGACACTGGGAAACGCTGACCAACCTCGAGGTGAGTCCGAGTCCCCTATATATCGCCTTTACCGGATTATTTTGGTCAATCGCTGGGATTGGACTATTTTGGAGCTTGTGGACAGGACATCCAAAAACAAGAATCACCACCCTGATATTGGTCCCACTTTATATGATTTACTATTGGACGGACCGGTTGGTATTTCAGAACTATGTCCGACGAGAAAATACCCCCTTTGCACTTATAACGACAATCCTGGTAGTTTTTTACACTGTTTTTACATTATCATTTCCAGCAAACCAAAATTATATTTCGAGGAAAAATGAGCAATAATTCAAAAATTGATCGATTAAAGAAATATCGCGCAGCATCAAGACAAGGGGGAGGAGCCGAGCGCATCGAAACGCAGCACAAACGGGGCAAACTGACAGCACGCGAGCGGCTTGACTTATTACTTGATAAAGGCTCCTTCCGCGAAGTAGACGCGTTTGTAGTACATCGAACGTACGACTTTGGTCTGAATGAACAAAAAATCAACAGCGATAGCGTAATCACCGGTTGGGGAACCATAGAAGGTCGTCTGGTGTATGTCTTTTCTCAGGATTTCACGGTTTTTGGTGGATCGTTGGGTGAAGTACATGCTGAAAAGATAATCAAAATCATGGAAATGGCAATGAAGAATGGCGCTCCGTTGATCGGATTAAATGACTCCGGAGGTGCACGAATTCAGGAAGGGGTCGTTTCACTGGGCGGCTATGCAGACATCTTTTTACAAAACACACTCGCCAGCGGTGTGATCCCCCAGATATCTGCAATCATGGGACCATGCGCGGGAGGCGCAGTCTACTCTCCTGCGCTGACCGATTTTATTTTCATGGTTCGCAATTCCTCTTACATGTTTGTCACCGGCCCCGACGTGGTCAAGGCGGTCACGCATGAAGAAGTGTCCTTTGAAGATTTAGGTGGCGCAAGCATCCATGCCGAGAAATCGGGGGTATGTCATGTGGCTGCGGATAGCGAAGCGGATACGCTCTATCTTATCCGTAAAATGCTAAGCTATATTCCTCAAAATAACATGGAGGATGCGCCCTTCGTTCTGACCAATGACGACCCGCTCCGCATGGAGGATGCCCTGGATAAGATCATACCCGACGACACTGGTAAACCTTATGACATTAAGGAAGTGATCAGCATGGTCATGGATATGGGGACTTTCTTTGAAATCCATGAAGGGTATGCCCAGAACATCGTTGTCGGATTTGCACGTCTGGGCGGACACGCGGTGGGCATTGTCGCAAACCAACCGGCAGTGCTTGCGGGAGTTCTGGATATTGATGCCAGCGAAAAGGCAGCCCGCTTTGTTCGATTCTGCGATTCATTCAATATACACATCGTGACATTCGAGGACGTGCCGGGATTTCTGCCGGGCATGTACCAGGAGCATCATGGCATCATCCGCTCCGGCGCCAAGTTGCTTTATGCATACTGCGAAGCGACAGTTCCCAAGCTTACTGTGATTACACGAAAAGCCTATGGGGGAGCTTATTGCGTCATGTCGTCGAAACATATTCGAGGCGACGTAAATCTTGCCTGGCCTTCAGCTGAGATTGCAGTGATGGGACCTGAAGGCGCGGTTAATATCATCTTCCGCAAGGAATTAGCGGATGCAGAAGACCCTGTGACGCGCAAGACAGAACTGGTACAGGAATATCGCGAGAAATTCGCCAATCCTTTTGTGGCAGCAGAGCGAGGGTATATCGATGATGTCATCCTGCCACGGGAAACGCGTCCCCGGTTGATCAATGCGCTGGAAATGCTGCAGAATAAGCGGGATGCAAATCCCGCAAAGAAGCACGGCAATATTCCATTGTAGAAATGCTTTGAATGGTAAAGGATAAACAATGTTTAAGAAGGTATTAATCGCCAACCGAGGGGAAATCGCAGTCCGCATCATCCGCGCATGCCGGGAAGTTGGGATCGAGACGATCGCTGTATTCTCTGAAGCCGACCGGCAAGCGCTGCATGTACGTTACGCGGATGAAGCCTACTTTTTAGGCCCTGCTCCGTCACGGGATTCTTATCTCCGCGGTGACAAGATCATAAATATCGCTCGAAAATCTGGGGCGGATGCAATCCATCCCGGGTATGGCTTTTTGGCTGAACGCGAGGATTTTGCCGCAGCATGTGCCAACGCCGGTATCATTTTCATTGGACCCAAACCGTCCTCTATTGCTGCGATGGGCGACAAAGCGGTGGCTCGTAATACAGTGGTCAAAGCCGGAATCCCAGTTGTTCCGGGCACGGAAGATGTAGGAAACCTGAGCGATGAGGACCTGCTCGCCATCGCTCCGAAGATAGGGTTCCCACTATTAATAAAAGCGACGGCCGGTGGTGGCGGAAAGGGTATGCGTGAGGTCAAATCAATCGACGAAATGCGCACCTTGATCCAAAATGCACGCCGTGAAGCCGAAGCTTCCTTTGGTGACGGAAATGTCTATCTGGAAAAATTGGTGGAGGGAGCCCGCCATATCGAAATTCAAATCCTGGCAGACCAATTTGGAAACGTATTGCATCTAAACGAGCGTGATTGCTCCATCCAGCGCCGGCATCAAAAACTGATAGAGGAGGCTCCCTCCACTTTTCTCGACGATGATTTACGCCGGAAAATGGGCGAAGTAGCAGTAAAAGCAGCCCAGGCTGTGGATTATGAAAATGCCGGGACGATCGAGTTCCTGGTGGACAAGGACAAGAATTTCTATTTCCTCGAAATGAACACCCGCCTGCAGGTGGAGCATCCTGTCACGGAGATGGTCACCGGTATCGATATAGTTAAAGAACAGATCCGTATATCCCGCGGACGCCAGTTAACCTACGCGCAAGAGGATATTCACATAAATGGTGCTGCAATTGAATGCCGGATCAACGCAGAAGACCCCTATAACAACTTTATGCCTTCTACTGGAAAAATCATCCAGAGCATCCTGCCTAGCGGCCCTGGAGTTAGAGTGGACACAGGTGTTTATTCAGGATTCGAGATCTCCCCTTACTACGATCCGATGATCTCCAAGTTGATTGTTTGGGGTGAGACTCGCGGGCAGGCAATCCTGCGTATGCGACGGGCACTCGAAGAATATCGCATTATCGGCGTCCGCACCAACATCCCATTCCACATGACGATGATGGACTCGCATCGTTTTATGGGCGGGCAGTACGACACAAGGTATGTCGAAGAACGCTTCTCCATGCAGGAAAAGAGTGAAGAACGCGACAGCCACGGAGAAATTGCCGCTGTTTTGGCAACCCTCGTCGCACATCAGACCACAGAGCGGTCTGCGCAGTTCGTCTCGAGAAATGAACGTGATACCAGCAACTGGAAGTGGGTCAGCCGCTGGGAACGAATGCATAGATAGGCGATTGCGCAATGAAATACATCACAACCATTGACGAAAAGGAATATCTTGTTGAAGTCATCGACGAGAAACATGTCAGCGTGGATGGCAAGGTGCTGGATGTAGATTTCTCCACCATCAACGGCCAGCGTGTTTTTTCGTTGATCATGGATGGGAAATCCTACGAAGCCCATGTAAATCCAGCGGATGAAGGCTGGGAAGTATTGCTGAGAGGCCGATTTTATTCCGCCCAGGTCGAAGATGAACGCGAAAAACGGCTACGTGCTTCCGCCAGCGGGAGAGCGATTGAAGGCGGTGAGTTCCACCTGAAAGCGCCCATGCCGGGATTGGTCGTAGCGGTAATGGTTGATGACGGGATAAAGATAGAGAAAGGCCAAGTGCTCGTCATTCTCGAATCTATGAAAATGCAGAATGAATTGAAATCGCCAAAAGCAGGAACCGTTTCCCGGATTAAGGTTAAACCCGGAGATCGGGTAGAGCAGAAAGCAACCTTGTTATCTGTAATATAATTCTCCTGAACCGGGACCATTGAAAAAAGCCCGTTGTTCAGCCAACATGAATACAACCGGCACCGAAATCGAAACCAAATTCTATATTCGCGATTTGAAGAGGATAGAAACGCGCCTCCATGAGCTGGGAGCGCGGCTTGTTCAGGCACGAGTCCATGAACAAAATCTGCGCTTCGATCTGTCGGACGGGACGCTACGGAAGACTTTCCGCATCCTTCGTCTGCGTCAGGATGAACAGGCGATTCTCACTTATAAAGGTGCCGGAACTGCAATGGATGGCATTCGCGCCCGTGAGGAATGGGAAGTGGTTGTCAGTGATTTCGCCACCATGCAAAAAATCCTCGAATCGCTTGGATATGTCATCCAGTATTCCTACGAGAAATACCGTACAACTTATTCCCAGGATGAGACTCTCGTAATGCTCGACGAAATGCCGTTTGGTTCTTTTGTTGAAATCGAAGGAGCCAACCGGACTTCTATTTTTTCGCTAGCGGATCGACTCAAATTAGATAAATCCACTGCCCTCAGTGAAAGCTACCAGGTTCTTTTTGAGCGTGTTCAAACCACCATGGGTCTTTCCTTCCGAGATTTAAGTTTCGACAATTTTATCAACATCCAAGTACCGCCATCAGCCCTCGGTATTAAGGTTGCAGATAAAGAATAAACATGAATGCGCCTCATCTCATCCTCGGCCCAATGACAGGTGGATTAACATCCCAAAGCGCTAATTTTTGGGGGCGGGCAGATAAACCTGCCACCCTCTACGCGTAGATAAGCAAGAATCCCGAGAAGGCGGAAATGGTCCTCGCAGGAGAGACCGAACTTGATGAAGACGACGGCTGTGCCGGAATCATCCCAGTAAGAAACCTTTCCCCTGAAACCAAATATTATTACACGCTGACTTTTTCACCGGAGACCCCCCACCTGTCAACCGAATCCGTTGCCTCATTCAGAACCTTCCCTGCTGATTTGGATCTTCGTCCCATCTCCTTTGCTTTTGGTTCTTGTTTTCTCCCCTCCTCAGCCGATGGCGGGCAAATCTTCGGATCAATCAATCAATTGCGCCAGATTCAGGATCTGCGTTTCATCCTGCTTATGGGTGATCAAATCTACGCTGACGATTGGAAACATAACGGTATTGGTAAGCTCGCAATAAGCCTGGAGGATTACCGCACTGTCTATGCCTACACCTGGTCACGCCCTGCTTTTGTGGAAATGATCAGACACCTACCCGTCTTCATGATCCTCGACGACTATGAAGTAGACGACGACTGGCATTGGGATGACCTTGATCGACGCTGGGCGCATATTCCCTTGTGGAATGCAGCAATCCGCTGGCTTGCCGGACGCCCTAAAAGCGAACGCTACCTCGACTTGACTCGCCTGCGTGATGCACTCCAGGCTTATCGTGAGCATCAGGGAATCCATGCCCCGGCATATATCAAACCGCCCAAAGTGAACCGAGGCGGGCGATTTGTGCTTCAGCACGAAGAAGGCACATTTGCTTATACCTTCACAGCGGGTTCAGTTGCTTTTTTCGTGCTCGATACCCGCTCGATGCGCGTTGAAGGAAAACAGACACGACAGATTATCGATGAAAATCAATGGGTAGCGCTCGAACGGTGGATGAGTGACGTCAGAGATAAATTCCCTGTGAAGTTCATTATCTCATCATCGTCAGTTTTGTTTGATATGTGGCTGGATGTCGTCCGTGATCGCTGGAATGGTTTCCCCAAAGACCGCGAGCGGCTGCTGAACCTCATCGCCCGGGGGATCAGACAATCTCTTCCTGCTCGCCGGTGATTTACACTCAGCCCATGCCATATCCGCTGATCTGCAAGCCCCGGGGGGTCTGCCAGTCCGCCTGTGGGAATTTTGCTCCACCCCCTTTGAGCAGCAACCCAATTCATTAGGATTTACCTATTCGCGGGTGCGTCTCCCCTCCATTCGCCAGAGTCGGGTTCACTTCAAGGCAGCAGAACACAACTTCGGTGTCGTCCGTATCACATTCACCCCCCAAGGAAAAGCCGATGTGACCTTCACCATCCACGACTCAAAGGGGAATCCAATCCGTTCGGTTCAGGCTTAATTGAAAATGCTGGGGATATAAAATTCACGAAGACCGATATTCGCGTGCTGTTCTATTACTTCGTCAATGCCACCTGCGGTCCTGGCGAGCGAGGTAATGGACCTTGATCGATCCGCTTCAATCCTGCTTTCTTAGCCCAATTTACGGCTGAATCATACTCATCATCGGTTATGGGACGATTGATTTCTGGGAAGGTG
>JBGOXG010000044.1:0-14218 GCA_041479025.1 Anaerolineae bacterium | reverse complement strand
TTTATGATACCCATACCCGGGCAATTCCACAGGGGTCGTCCGCTATACGGAACCCTTTGCTGAAAACTAACAGTCTTTTTGACGGTCTCGTAGGTCGCAGTATGGCGGAAAATACCATCATTTTCTGTACGCTGAGTGGCAACGCCTGTTTCCGCCATGAGCGACAGGCTGCCCAAGTACCCGGCTTCTTCCAGTTTTCTCATTAAGTCATCGTGCGTGATTTTCTTTTCGTCAAATTCAACCTGTACAACGTGAAATGCGCTGCTGGCGTAAACCTCCTTTACGCCAGGAGATGTCAACAAAATCCGCCTGACCTCGGTGACGTGATGATCGCCGTAAAGGGCAGGCGTATCGAAGGTGGATTTCTGCATGCTAGCCTCCTCATTGGATAAATTGTGTGTGATAGTGCATATTTCTAAATTATTCGTAATCCGTTATTATTGTATCCGTATTTCGTGATTGCTGTCACAATTGAAACTTAAAAATTTTACTAATGTTCCAAGAAAACCTATGAAACATTATAATGATGATTACAATAGTAAACAATGTTCCAAATGTTACTGACTTTTTCTGACTAATATGATATTGTGCAAAAAATCACAAAGTTGGTTAGGTCACTTGATTCTGCCAATGTTGTTTGCATTTGGATGCCTCGTTTCACCGGTATTCGCTTACGCTCCGAGTTCTGCCCAAAGGGTGCCACTCCTGACCGACCCGGATCCATATGCGCTCATTGGGGAAGTTAATGCTTTGCGTGCCGCTAATGGACTTTCTCCATTAAATCCTGATCCGATTTTAATGTCCATCGTGCAGCAGCATGCGGATTATATGGCTTCCATCGGGAGTGTCACGCATTATAGCGCTGATGGTTCGCGCCCTTTCCAGCGGGCACTGGCAGCCGGTTACCCGGTAACTGGAGATTTAAGCAGGGGGGGATTCTATTCTGAAAATATTATCGCAGGGCGAAATTTGTCTCCTGCTGAGGCAGTTAGCCGGTGGACTGGTGATGCGCCTCATCTGAATACGATGTTGTCGCCAAATTTCACCGACATCGGAGCTGGGGTTTCCATCGTCGGAAGCACGGTGTACTATGTCATCGATACCTCGCGCAAATCAGGCGCATCTGTGCCCGCCTATACGCCTCAGTCCGTTAATGGGACCCCCGTATATAATCTAAATCCACTTGTGTCAACAATTTTCCCGAATACGCCTATGCCGGACGGATCTATCATTCATGTTGTAAAGCCGGGAGAAACACTTTGGTTGATAGCGATCTCTTATGGAATGAAAATTAATGAAATTCTCTTCTTGAATAACATCCCCAAAGACTCGCCAATATACCCCGGGCAACAGCTTGTTATAAAGACCGCATTGGCAACACTCACGCCATCACCCGCTCCATCTTTAACGCCATCCCGAACCCCTGGTTCAACTGCTACTGTAACCTCGAAGGAGGTTACACCCCCAACTTCTAGCCCTGGCGTAGAAGTCTCAGCTAAGCGAACAAATGGTGTTGCAAAAAGCTATTTAATTCCAATTGCAATAATCTTGGGGGCTTTGATAATTGCCGCACTGGTAGCACTTGCAAGCGGTAGACGGAAGAGAGATTGATTATCATTGTGCTATTGCGCGGTGTTCTTTTTTGGGAAAATAGGACAAATTGCATGGTGAATCAATGATGATTATCGCCTCCGAAGTTGATCAATTATCGAAGATGAGAGTATAATTCAATTGTGAAAAATAGCACAAATATCACTACATTGGAGAATATTTTTTATGTCAGAAATCCGAATTGACGCATTATTACCTGCTGAAATGGCAACCCGCGCTGAATATATCGGTGTTCGCAAGGCAGAAGCACCGGTCTTCCAAACCTTTGCGCTGGCGATTCTGGCTGGGGCATTTATCGCTCTCGGTGCTATCTTTGCCACCACGGTTGGCTCTGGTACTCTGGTTTCCGCTGGGCCGGATGGATCTTCACTAGGCACCACGAGTCTGCCTTATGGTGTGGTGAGGCTGTTATCCGGGTTTGTTTTCAGCCTCGGTTTGATCCTGGTGGTTATCGGCGGGGCGGAACTGTTCACTGGTAATAATCTAATTGTAATGGCGTGGGCGAGTGGTAAAGTCCGCGGATGGGCACTTCTTCGCAACTGGACGATCGTGTATGCTGGTAATTTTATCGGCTCTTTTGGAACTGCGATTTTAATGATCTTCACCAAGCAATACACTTTTGGCAAGGGTATTGTTGGGATTGCTGCAATGAACACTGCTGTGGCAAAGGTAAACTTGGATTTTTTTCAGGCGGTTGCCCTGGGAATCCTTTGCAATGCTTTGGTTTGCATGGCCGTCTGGCTGACTTTCAGTGCCCGAAGCACAATTGACAAAATAGCCGCGATCATTTTTCCAATTACAGCCTTTGTCGCCGCAGGTTTTGAACACAGCATCGCCAATATGTATTTTGTTCCATATGCGCTGTTGATCAAACAGATTGATCCAACGTTCACAGCATCCATCGCTGAAAAAGTCCCTAACCTGCATAGCTTGACCTGGAGTGCTTTTTTTGTGGACAATCTTATCCCAGTGACGATTGGAAACGTAATAGGCGGTGCAATGCTGGTTGCTGCCGCTTACTGGTCTATCTTTCTACGAAAAAAATAGGAGCTATCTATGAAAGCATATGTTCTGATAAAAGTCCGCACAGGTGAGATAAACGAAGTGGTTCGTCAATTGAGAAAGCTTAATAATATCAAAGAGGCCAACATGACTTTTGGTCCCTTCGATGTTGTTGCCTTGGTAGAAGTCAAAGACGTTGGTGACCTAGGGGCGCTCCTCGCGAGTGAAATTCAACCCGTTCCAGGGATCGAGGAGACGCTGACCTGTATCGCCGTGGACGCGTAGATCCAAGTAAAGATATCAGCGAAGCCCTGCCTGGCGGGGCTTCCTTTTTTGGAGTGCGAGTTCAGAAGGTGGAAACAAATTGTAGTTAATTTCTGCATATTCTTAGTTGACTTTGTCCGTCAGTTCATATAGAATAATTTTAATGTGACAATTTTCACAATATTCTTGGCGCCATGGAATTTAATAAGTATATATTGAGAGGTAAATCAATAGGCTGGTATGACATTGGCAGCTGGCGGCGGAATGGTATGCCTGATTACAGCAGCGAAGTTGGCGGTGGGATTTCTAACAGAAAGAAGCTTTTCCTTTTATTTCGGATGCCCCTTAGAATTATTTTTTAAAATCCAGTAAAGTCATCTGCTCAAGCCTTTTCGGGGAGCATAAATATGGACAAAATCTTCTCCTCATTTTTTCCCAATAGACGTGATCATATGGTTTCTGTTCAATTGGAAATCGGAGAGGTAGCGCCATGAATCGCTTTGTCATTGCTGATCCAAGACGCTGTATCGGCTGTTATGCCTGCATAGCTGGGTGCGTAGAAAGCCATCGAAAAGCAGGCTTACAAGCTTACCCTCGATTGTATGTGGTCCACACTCCTTCTGGAACCATGCCTGTTCAGTGCCGTCATTGTGAAGAGCCGTCATGTGCTGCTGTGTGTCCTGTAAACGCAATAGTCAATCGTGATAATTCAGTGCAGCTTAATGAGAGTATCTGCATAGGCTGTAAAATGTGCGGACTCGCCTGTCCATTTGGTGCGATCGTACCGGGTGGGACGCCAATCCACAAATTGGAATTTAACCTCGGGCATTACACATACAAGAATACCCCTTATCAACCTGAAACTCTGTATTTACACGAGTTGGATTTTCAGGAAAGCCTTTCGCTTATTAACTGGAACATCGGGCAGAAAACGGTGGCAGTGAAATGCGATCTGTGTTATTTCGAACATAATGGTCCCGCCTGCATAAATGCCTGCCCTCATAAGTCACTTAGCTTGGTGGATGAAAAGATGATTTACTCGAAAACTTTGATTGAGAGGATGAAGTCTGTGGCTGTTGTGGCAGAAGGGGAGATTTAGCTAGAGGGCTATCACTCCACCTGCAGAAGAGGAAAGTGAATGGACTCAATTCAGCTTCTACTGCTTTCCGTGTCATTGTTTGGGGCGGGTGCTCTTGCATCATTGCTTTTGAATGGATTCGTCCGAGTGGCTAGATACGTCTCTGGGGTAGCAGGGATAATAGCGGCTACGGTAGGGGTAGCAGCGGTGATCCGGGCATTTGTAAGTCCCACTCGTGTTCTCGTGATCCAAAGCCCACTTCCCTTCGGCGCTTTTTCCTTGACGATGGATGGTCTGGCAGCATTCATGGTCGGAGTAATCTGTATACTCGGATTTGCAGCCAGCTTATATTCCATTCCATACCTTGAAAAGTATGAAAATCGTTCATTGGGGGTCATGGGTTTTTTCACAAATATATTTATAGCCATGATGTTGCTGGTGGTAACAGTTTCCAATGCGTTCTATTTTTTAATCTTCTGGGAAACGATGACCCTGGCTTCATATTTTCTGGTCATTTTCGAAGGTGAAAAGAAGGAATCGATCCAGGCTGGTTATCTTTATATGGTTGTAGCGCACACTGGTACGGCACTTATTATGCTTTCTTTCCTGTTGTTCTTTTTGAATGCTGGTAGTTTCGAGTTTAGTTCATTTCGTTCAGCCCAATTATCACCCACTTTTAAGAGCGTAGCATTCCTTCTGGCATTCCTTGGCTTTGGAGCTAAAGCCGGGATGGTGCCACTGCATATCTGGCTACCCAGAGCCCACCCGGCGGCTCCCTCGCATATTTCCGCGCTTATGTCCGGTGTAATGATTAAGACTGCCATCTACGGCATTCTACGGGTATGTGTTGATTTTCTTGGTGCCTCTATTCTTTGGTGGGGAGTCGTAGTGCTTTTCTTCGGTGTGATTTCCGCAGTTCTGGGCGTACTATATGCTCTGACTGAAAGGGATATAAAGCGAATGCTGGCATACTCCAGCGTCGAGAACATTGGAATCATCCTGATTGGAGTTGGCGTTGGGATGATCGGATTGGCGATCAATGACCCGGTGGTCACTCTTCTTGGTTTTCTAGCGGCGCTTTATCATATTCTTAATCACACATTATTCAAAGGTCTGCTTTTCCTAGGCGCTGGCTCTGTAGATTTTCAAGTCCATACCAGGAATCTTAATGAAATGGGTGGGTTGGCGAGGAGAATGCCTTGGACCGCGCTGACATTCCTTGCCGGCGCATTGGCAGTCTCGTCGATCCCACCTCTCAATGGATTTGTCAGCGAATGGATTCTTTTTCAATCCCTTATTTCGGCTGGCGAGAGTCAGATATTTTCAGTTCGTGCTATTGCACCGTTATCCGCGATGGTCCTTGCCATGACGGGCGCTCTGGCAGCGATGTGTTTCATCAAAGCTTATGGGGGCGCTTTTACTGGCCCAGCCCGAAGTGAGCGTGCCAGCCAGTCTAACGAGTCTCCAGGGCTGATGGTTGCAAGTATGGTTTTTCTCGCCCTTGGATGTCTTGCATTCGGCTTGGGCGCTCCATATATTGCCCCATCTCTGGTGGGTGTGGCTGCAAGCTTTTCAGGAATTTCACCATTACCTGTTGCAGCCGGTGTTTGGATATTCCCGGTAGAAATCTCCCAGGCATTGCTCTCTCCACCCTTAATCCTTATCATTCTACTCGGAATGCTGGTAGTTCCTGTCGCAGTAGTAGCCATTTATGACGGGCGTAAAGCAGGAAGAAGGATAGTGGATGCGCCCTGGTCCTGTGGGTACGGTTACTCTCCAGAAATGTCTGTTTCTGCCAGCAGCTTTGATCAACCTGTGAAAATAACCTTCCGCGTATTTTATTCATTGCGTTTATTAATTGATAAACCGCTGGCTGACATTGCGAGATGGTCAAGGCAGACCAAAGAAAAGATTTCTGCCGCGGAGCCAGTGCTTGAACGTGTAATCGTTCAGCCGGTTACCCGTTTGATAGATTATCTGGGGAGTAATGCCCAGAGACTGCAAATGGGCGATATCCGGATGTACTGCCTTTATATAATTCTCACTCTGGCAATTCTGCTAATTGTGATTTTCAGGTAGGAGATGACTATGACGTCAATGAGTTTGATAATCATAGGTCTACTTCAGGCACTCCTGATCCTGCTAGCTGCTCCGTTGTTTTCAGGATTTTCCCGTATCCTGCGGGCTAAAATGCATAACAGGCGTGGCCCCAGCATCTGGCAAAACTATCGCGACTTGTCAAAGCTAATGAAACGACAGGAGGTCGTTTCTGAACAGGCAGGATGGGTGTTTCGAGCCACACCAAATATTACTATGATTGTCATGTTATTTGTCGCAACAATTATTCCCATGTTTACCTCGCGCTCTCCATTCGGTTCGGTAGGCGACCTTATCCTGGTCATTTATTTATTTGCCCTTGCCCGTTTCTTCTTTTCCCTGTCTGGTCTCGATTCGGGAAGCACCTTTGCAGGGATTGGTGCGAGGAGGGAGCAGATGTTATCAGTATTAATCGAGCCGGTAATGTTGTTGGCTCTTTTTGTGATGGTTTTATTAGCGGGGTCAACCAATCTAGGAATTATCAGTACGAAAGTCGCGACTGGTAATATCCCATTTTTCACGTCAGTTTGGCTGGGAATGATAGCATTCGCATTTGCTTCTTTCGTAGAAATGGGAAAATTGCCCTTTGATCTGGCTGAAGCTGAACAGGAGCTACAGGAAGGTCCTCTGGCTGAGTTTTCCGGTCATTCACTAGCGATCCTGAAGTGGGGTCTTTACATGAGACAAATGGTCTTGGCTGCCCTCTTCCTGGCAGTCTTTTTGCCATTTGGGAGCATGACGATGATATCAATCCCTACAGCTGTATTGGCGATATTCGCTTTTTTCTTGAAGATGGTGGGCATATATTTTATTGTAGCTATTCTTGAGAATGCTATGGCGCGTTTAAGTTTTATGAAAGTATCTGCTGTGACCTGGGCTGCATTGGGCGCAGCAGTTTTGTCATTTGTATTCTATCTAGCTAGTGTGTAGGTGAGGAGGAGTAAAAATGATTAATTTTGTCCTCGCCAGTATCTTAATCCCGTTTTTTGGAAGCTGTCTTACCTTATTGATCCCGCGAATCTGGGTCAAATGGTTCAGCCGGCTAATTGCTTTCCTGGCGTTTCTTTGTAGCGTGTTCGTGCTGATGGGTCTGATGGACAATGGAAAAATCACCTCCACTGTGGATATTATTTATTTGGGTGGGATGGTGATCTTTGGCGTCACTGTGGATAAACTGAGCGCATTGATCGGTTTGGCTGTCATCCTAGTCGGTTTTTTGATTGTCGTCTATTCCACTGGCTATTTGAGCGAGAAGAACCGAGAGCATCCGGAGCAAGCTGTGCAGCGAAGGTTTTACTTCTTTCTCCTATTGTTTATTGGTTCGATGGCTGGACTGGTTTACTCATCAACAATGATATCTATGTTGGTCTTCTTCGAGCTTACTGGTGTATGCTCTTGGGGTTTAATCGGGTACTACGATAATCCCGTTACGCGAAAAGCCGCATTGAAAGCCATCATCACGACCCAGGTTGCATCGCTCGGTTTGTATATCGCGACAGCCATGTTCGTTGGTTTGACAGGTACTTTCCAGCTATCCGCCCTGTCTACCCTAACCGATAATGCCAAGGTGATAATCTTCGCCGGGATATTGACTGCAGCCTGGGGAAAATCAGCCCAATTACCTTTTCACTTCTGG
The DNA here is from genome assembly GCA_041479025.1 of Anaerolineae bacterium. Lineage (GTDB taxonomy): Bacteria > Chloroflexota > Anaerolineae > Anaerolineales > Villigracilaceae > JBGPQJ01. The sequence goes on along the minus strand of JBGOXG010000044.1, from coordinate 6,530 downwards.
CTACCAGATGCGATGGTTGCACCGACACCGATCAGTGCTTACCTGCATGCTGCATCGATGGTTAAGGTGGGTGTGTTTATTTTTGCCCGCTGCTTGTTGTCTGCTGGAAATGTACCAACCGTGATTGGTTTGGTAGGCAGCATAATGGCCATTATCACAATGTTGTATGGTTTCTTTATGTATTTTCCACAGAAAGATTTAAAGAGGCTATTAGCTTATTCGACTATCTCGCAGCTTTCTTATATATTTCTGGCGCTTTCTCTTTCAATCTACGGTTCTTCCATGGCTTTCAATGGCGCTGTGACTCACATTTTCAACCATGCCTTTGCAAAAAGTCTGTTTTTCCTAGTGGCAGGTGCGCTCAGTTATACGACAGGTACAAAAATGCTGCCGGCATTAAAAGGGATTATGAGCAAAATGCCCTTGGTAGGGATCAGTTTCGCAGTTGCCACTCTTGCTGTGACTGGCATGCCACCATTCAATTGCTTCTATAGCAAATTTACAATTATTACGGGTGGATTTGAAGCTGCCATGGGTGAGCCTATACTCTTGGCGCTGATGATTATTGCAGTATTAGAGACAGTTGGAAGTTTCGCCTGGCTCTTTTGGATATTCGGTTCCACCATACCTGGTGAGCCATCGCCTGAAGTGGCTTCCGCCACTCCGTTGGCTCCGTCGATGCAATGGGTGCTTGGAACACTTGCAGTCTTGACCCTTGTCTCGGGTTATTTTGCAGCTGCGTTCATGGGTTAGGTTGGTGAAGGTGATTGGAGGCCGGAATGCCCGGTGTCACTCTTGTCAATAGTCTGAGCGGATTATTAATCGTCACATCGCTGCTCGTGATTGAAGTCAGGCAACCACGCTGGTCGGCGTTATTGTATAGCGTCCAGTCCATGGTGTTGGTCTGCATTTTCTTGGTACTCGGATACATCACAGATGCGCACCAGCTATACATTTGGGCAGTGAGCGCATTTATCACCAAGGTTATACTTGTACCTTGGATCCTGTATAGGGCATTGTCGCGAGTGGGCGATACGGAACTTGCGCACATTGCAATGGGCTGGACTATTTCATTTGTAATGGCGGCAGTTGCTGTGGCAGTGAGTTTTCTTGTCATAGACCAGATTCGACTTAAAGAAGCACTGCTATTCAAACCGGCATTGGCTATATCAATGGCGCACTTCTTTTTTGGTGAATTGTGCATTTTAACTCAACGAAACATCTTTAAACAAATCCTTGGATTCTGCTTGATGGAGAACGGTGCCTCGTTGACACTTGCTCTCCTTGCATACAAAGCTCCTGAACTTGTGGAGATCGGAATTGCAATTGATGCTGTCTTTGGCGTGATAGTAATGGTAGCGCTTGCCAACCAGATATACCGGACCCTGCACACTGTCGACACTGCTGATTTAAGTAATTTGAAAGGATAGGGAGAGGGATTATGGAATCAACATATCTGCTCTGGCTTATTTTCATCCCTCTGTTCTTTTCATTTGTGGCTTTTGCAGGACGTTGGTTTGGGAAATTTACGCAACCATTTGTCGAAATTACGCACCTCTTGAGCGTGACCCTGGTTCTTGGCTTTGTACTCATAAATGTTAAGGATGTGCTCGTGTCGGGTTTTGTCCTGAGCCTCAACGACTGGTTTCACGTTGATGATTTGGGTGCCATCTTCTTATTCATTATCGGCTTGGTAGGGTTTCTAGCTGGGGTATATTCCATCGGTTATACACGTCATGATTTGCAGACAGGCTCACTAAACCTTCCCAAAATAAGCACTTATTATGGATTATTCAGTTTATTCTTATTTACAATGATTCTAGTCGTGACATCAAACAATATCATTGTAATGTGGGCGGCAGTTGAGGCAACCACACTTGGATCGGCGTTTCTGGTCGGAGTCTACGGTCATCATTCTTCATTGGAAGCCGCTTGGAAATATGTGATTATTTGTACGGTTGGTGTTGCATTTGGTTTGTATGGCACAATCTTGTTTTATTCAGATGCAGTGAATGTAATGCAGCATCCATCTAATGCCGCTCTATGGACTGAAATAGTCAAGAACGCGCAGTTGTTTGATCCTGCGCTCGTGAAAATGGCCTTTGTCTTTATTCTGGTAGGATTTGGAACCAAGGCAGGCTTTTTTCCGATGCACGCCTGGTTGCCAGATGCCTACAGCGAAGCGCCCAGTCCGGTGAGCGCCCTCCTTTCTGCGGTTTTATCAAATTGCGCCTTGTTTACGATCATCCGTTTTTCAATCATCACCAATGTCGGGATCGGCCCTGAATTCACACAGACATTGTTCCTCATTTTTGGGACACTCTCACTGGCAGCAGGTGTAATCTTCATGTACATGCAACGCGACCTCGTCCGTTTGCTGGCTTATTCCAGCATGGAGAATATCGGCCTAATCGTTTTGGCGTTTGGAATAGGCGGACCATTGGGTATTTTCGCTGGATTATTGCAGGCTTTGAATACCAGTATGGCCAAAGCTCTATTGTTCTGCACCTCCGGCAACATCTTGATCAAATATCGCTCACGGGATCTCACGCAAATAAAGGGCATGCTGCAGGTGATGCCCTTGACGAGTTTTTTCTTGATTACTGGGTCTCTTGCCCTGATCGGCTCTCCACCCTTCAGCATTTTTATCAGCAAATTTTTTATCATTACTGCCGGGTTCGGTTCTGGGTACCTCTGGCTGATGATTCTATGCCTGTTGCTATTGACCGTATCATTTACTGCGATCTTAAGGGCAGCAAGTTCGGTGGTTTTCGGAACCAAACCGGAAGGCATGCTTAAAGGTGAATTCAACTTGCTGACCTTAGTACCTGGCATTGTCTTGATCTTGTTCATTCTAGTCTTGGGTCTATATATACCTCCACAGCTAACATCCTTATTGGATGGGGCGACCACAACGATGTTGCAAGGAAATCCTGGTGCTCAGGTTTACAGCCCGGGATCGTGGCATGCTTTAGCCGGTCTGGTTCAGGTGAAAGCGAGCCTATTATCTCTGTCAGGTATATTGCCGTGACACACGGCACCGCTTACTCTTGTGATTATCTTCTTAAGGTAGTGAGATAGTGTTAAGGTTGGAGGAGAACTAAAAATGACTTTATTGATAGATCAGAATTCCAAAGTCGGGAAGAGGTACGTGGATGCCCTGCGCACCCGATTTGGTAGTGCCGTTTTGGACGAATCTTGGCAGGCGATTGATCAGGTAACTATTACAGTGGACTTAAATCGTCTTCCCGAGGTAGTTGGAACATTATATTACCAGCTTGGCGGGTGGTTGGCTTCTGTAGTTGCCAACGATGAACGTCCACTGAATGGTCAATTTGCGATCTATTACATCTTATCTGTCGAAGGTGGTCCGGAAGATCAAGGAGCTAATCACGAAAAGGCATATGTGACGGTTCGCGCACAAATACCGCCTCATCAGCCGGAATTTCCTGCAGTGACGCCGATCGTACCAGCTGCCATCTGGTTTGAACGTGAAGTACGCGATATGTTTGGATTAAGACCGGTCGGTTTGCTCGACGAGCGTCGCCTGGTTTTGCCTGACGATTGGCCTGATGACCTTTATCCATTGCGGAAAGATACAATGGATTACCGTTATCGCCCTACGCCAACAACGGAAGAAGAGACTTATAATTTTTTAGACGTAGAAGGGGAGGGGATTGTCCAAATACCGCTCGGCCCGCTTCACATTACCTCGGATGAACCAGGTCATTTCCGGTTGTATGTAGACGGGGAACACATCGTCGATGCAGATTACCGACTCTTTTATGTCCATCGTGGCATGGAGAAATTGGCTGAAACCCGGTTGAACTATGACCAGGTGACATTTTTAACAGATCGGATTTGTGGAATTTGCGGGTACGCTCACAATGTCGCATATACAACATCGATCGAACGGGCGCTGGGCATCGAAGTCCCCGCGCGTGCGCATTACATCCGCACGATCCTCCTGGAAGTTGAGCGACTGCATAGTCATCTACTTAACCTCGGCTTGGCTTGTCACTTTGTGGGGTTTGACACGGGATTCATGCAGTTCTTTCGGGTGCGCGAAAAAGCAATGAAAATGGCAGAAATCCTAACCGGGGCAAGGAAAACCTATGGGATGAACCTGATCGGAGGAATCCGGCGCGATATTTTGAAGGATGAACGAACAAAAACTATCCAGTGGATTGGTGAGCTTCGTGCTGAGGTCAAAGACCTGGTAAGTATGCTGCTCGATACTCCTAATATTGTGCAGCGTACCCAAAATATCGGACGGTTGGAACCGCAGGTCGCGCGTGACTATAGTCCAGTTGGACCCACGATGAGAGGTTCGGGTTTTTCTCGGGACACCCGGATCAACCATCCCTATAGCGCTTACGGGAAAATCCCAATGAACGTGATTTACAAGGATGGTTGCGATGTTTTGTCCAGGACTCTGATTCGTGCTGAAGAATTCTTCGAATCTTTGGCACTTGTTGAGTATTGTCTGGATAACATGCCAGCTGGTCCAATTTTAACAGAGGGATTTACTTATACTCCTTATCAATTTGCACTGGGATATGTTGAAGCCCCGCGAGGCGAGGATATCCATTGGAGCATGTTGGGAGACAACCAGAAGTTGTATCGTTGGCGTTGTCGGGCGTCAAGTTACAATAACTGGCCTTCGTTGCGTTATATGTTGCGCGGGAATACGATTTCTGACGCCGCACTGATTGTGGCAAGCATTGATCCGTGTTATTCCTGCACCGAGCGGGTGACCGTCATGGATGTTCGAAAGAAAAAAGTAACTATCGTGCCTTACAAGGAGTTGGAACGGTATGGACGAGAGCGAAAGGACTCACCCTTGTAGCACTCCCGTATCGGACTTAGTCTGAAATGCAGGCAATCAGGGTTCAACCTGCCCTGACTAAGGAGATTGGCATGGTTCTAAAATTGATCAAAGTGATATTAAAAGTTGGCGAAGCTACATTGCCGTATCCATTCGAGCCGGTCGAATTAGCAACTGGATTCCGCGGTAAACCTCAACATAACTCTGAACTCTGTATCGCTTGTGCTGCCTGTGCGGTGGCGTGTCCTTCAAATGCGTTAACCATATCAACAGATCTCGACCAAGGTATCCAGAAATGGTCTCTTTTTATCGGACGTTGCATCTACTGCGCCCGCTGTGAAGAAGTTTGTCCGACAGGCGCGATCCGACTCAGCCAGGTTTTTGAGATGGCAGTCATGAATAAGGCGGATTTGTACGAGGTGGCTGATTACCAGCTTGCCTCATGTCTTCAGTGTGGGAAATATTTTGCACCTTTGAAGGAAGTGGAATATACGTTTGCTCTTTTAGAGCAAAGTGGGTTACCAAAAGAAAACCTTGAAATCGCACGGTCACTCCTTGAAATTTGCCCGGAATGCAAAAGAAAGAATGATGTTCTGAAAATAGTGAACATTTACCAGGAGGCGGACTGATGTCGGAACTATATGGAAATCAACCGGCGGCGAATGAAAAGAGCCGATATGCCATCAGGCAGGACCCGCAGATGGGACAACTCAAGGCGGTTCTACTTAATGATATACGGCGTTCGGTTTATGTATACAGAGTTGACTGTGGTGGGTGTAACGGTTGTGAAATCGAAATCTTTGCCGCCATCACGCCACTTTTCGATGTGGAGCGCTTTGGTATAAAGGTAGTGTCATCTCCTCGTCACGCCGATGTCTTGGTTTATACCGGTGCAGTCACTCGCGCAATGCGAATCCCTGCATTGCGAGCTTACCATGCGGCACCGGATCCAAAAATTTGCGTTGCTTACGGCGCCTGCGGAAGTTCGGGCGGCATCTTCCATGATCTGTATTGTGTATGGGGCGGTGCGGATAAAATCGTTCCCGTTGATGTATATATCCCGGGCTGTCCCCCTACTCCGCCAGCCACAATTTTTGGATTTGCCATGGCACTTGGTATGCTGAGCCAGAAGCTGAAAGCATCTCACCATATCCAGGGTGAGGATGAGCACGTTTTGCCTCGCTACCCTGAAATTCCACTCGCCTTACGTGTCCAGGTCGAACGGGAAGCCCGACGCATGGCGGGTTATTGGCATGGCAGGCGTATTGCTGAGGATTACATGGAAATCATCAAGGCGGGTGACCCGAAAAACCAGTCGCAAAGGGTCCAGACCTATCTGGCTCAGAATGACGATCCTCGCCTTGCGGAAATTTTCAACAGGTTGCAAGAGGTTTATTTGTCAGACCGAAGATGAAGGCAAATAATGAGTGAGCGGGTTGTTTTTTATCAATTAACACAGAAGTATGTTCATAGCCAGGAGGCAATCCCGGAAAGTGCACGGCAGGTGATTTACTACACTCTGGCGATTGGTCATCATGTGGGCGTATTGGACTGCTTTAAAAGCCTGTTTGAAATTTCTGTTGAAGATTATAAAAGATGGATCAGCAGCCTGCCCGAAGGAATTGGTCGACAAAAACTTGAAGGTGTTCTCAAATGGGGTGAGATTGAAATCAATAGCAGTCATGCTGGTCAACTGCTCGAG
>JBGOXG010000268.1:0-2767 GCA_041479025.1 Anaerolineae bacterium | reverse complement strand
TCGATTGCTGCTCCCTTACAAAAGCCATGTGCATACCCTCACATCTGACCACGGAAAGGAGTTCGCTGAGCATGAGGAGATCGCAAAAACATTAGATCTGTCCTTCTACTTCGCCCATCCTTACTCTGCCTGGGAACGGGGTACCAATGAGAATACCAATGGGTTGTTGAGACAATACTTTCCAAAGTATTCCCGCTTTCAGGACCTCACTGACACCCAGCTGGAGAGTGTGATGCAAAAACTCAATCATCGACCTCGAAAGACACTTCGCTTTCGTACCCCTTTTGAGGTATTTTTTAACAAGTCTGTTGCACTAACGAGTTGAATCCGCAAGTTTGAATAACAGTTGCCAATGCTTGATTGACAATAATCTTTAAAAGTGATATGATTTTTATCATGGTAATGTTAACAGTTGACTGATTACAATCCATTTGCTTTACCATTGGCCAACAAGTTCTTCGCTCATCGGCCTGTTTTCCAACAACGAAATCCATCCATCAACTCACGAGGATGCAAAAGGATTATTCCCATGGAAGAAACCGATAAGAATAAACCGACCAAGGCTCAGGATAGCGGCTCCCGCAAAGTAGCTAATATGTTTCGGCGTCTGTTCTACATTCCCGAAGTCGGTGTGCTAATCCCCTTAGTGGGCTTTATTATCATATTCTACGCAATCAATCCTATATTCCTCACGGTGCAAAACGTGACAGTTATGTTGCGGGCGATGTCCTTTGTAGGCGTCATCGCTATCGGAATGACCCTGCTGATGATCTCAGGCGCTTTCGACCTTTCCGTCGGCTCCACGGCAGGGTTGGCTGCCATCGTCTGCAGCTATGCCATGGTCCGCTGGAATCTTCCCGTACCAGTGGCGGTCCTGGCAGGTTTGGGAGTTGGCGCGCTGGTGGGTCTGGGTAATAGCTTTTCAGTTCTGAAGCTCGGCGTCCCGGCTTTTATTACGACATTGGGTATGCTGTATATTGCCAAGGGGATCACTTTTCTAATCTCAAAAGGCTACACTATTTATCCGCTACCAAAAGTCGTCGGAACCTTCGGAACGGCAGAACCCTTCAGCACGTCTTGGAGTTTTGTCGTTTTTGTTATTCTTGCGATCATTGCCCATATTGTTTTGAGCAAGACCACCTATGGGCGGAAGCTGTACGTCGTTGGTGGAAATCCAGAAGTCGCGCGCCTGGCTGGTATCAGCCCGGGCAAGATGCAGTTGGCAGGTTTTGTGATAGTAGGAATGTGCGCAGCTTTGGGCGGCATGTTGTTGATGTCCCGAATCGTAACTGGTAATCCCACCATCGGGCTGGGTTGGGAATTGAATGTTATTGCCGGGGTCGTCATTGGAGGTGTAAGCCTGTTCGGCGGTTCCGGTTCGATTCCTGGAGCCGTGCTCGGTTTGCTCATCATGCAAGTCGTGAACAATGGCCTGGTGGTCATAAACGTGGATCCTTACTGGCAAACGGTCTCGGTGGGGCTTATCATGATCATTGCCGTAGCCATAGATGTTTTGCGACGCAAATCAAAGATGGCTTCTTCTTGAGTTGTAAAACGTGAAGGTTTCAGATTTATCAATCAGCATGATTTTCTTCAAATTGCATTTTGCAGAAGGAGGTGACTGGTTTGAAATGAGATTTTTACCAAGTTAAGGTATAGGGATCGATGCGAGATGAATGAGTATCTACGTCTTTGACTATTCACTCATCTAGAAAAACAAGTGAGAAAATTTGTCTAGCCAAACAAGGAGTGAGAAATGAATGCAAAGAGAAAAAGTTTTACCATCTTCACTTTCCTGGTCCTGCTTTCCATCGTGCTTGCTGCCTGTGCTCCGGCTGCCACACCGCAGGCACAACCGACCAAAGCGCCCGAAGCTGCCAAGCCATACCGCCTGGCGTTGATCCAATTCCTCAAGGGTCATCCGGTACACCGCCTGATGCAGCTTGGCTTTGAAGAAGGCTGCAAAGCTGTGGGCGCAGAATGCGACATGCTGCTGACCGATAGCACCAGTGCGGTTGACATGATCCCGCTGGCCGAGCAAGCATTGGCAAAGGGTTATGACGGTGTGGTCCTGTATGCAGTGGACGATAGTTTCTTCCCCACGATCAAGAAGTTCAAGGATGCGGGTATTCCGGTCTGCACCCCGCACTTCACCAGTTTTGATCAGGCTACTTCCGGTCTGACCGCCGTGGTTGGCGCAGATGTGGTGCAGTATGCCAAGGCTGCAGCCGAAGCGATGGGCGCGAAGCTGGGCGGCAAGGGCACAGTAGCTGTCACTGTGGGCAGCTTCAACCAGACCGAGAACCTGGTGGCTGAGACATTCAAGGCCACGCTGAATGAGAAATATCCTGACATCAAGGTCCTTGATGCACAGGAAGAGGGCTTTGATGCGGCCCAGGCTATCGCCAAGGCGACCGCCATCATCCAGGGCAACCCGGGTATCACCGGCGCTTTCTCCACCACTGGCAACGGACCCACCACCTGGGCTCGTGCGGCTGAAGAGGCCAGCAAGGAAGGCCTGACAATCATCAGCATGGACTATACCCGCCCCAACCTTGACCTGGTTAAGGAAGGCAAAGTCTATGGCCTGGTTGCCCAGCCGCTCTATGAAGAGTTCTATGGCTGCGCGGAACTTCTGGTCAAGGCGCTGAAGGGCGAAAAGATCGAGTATCGCAATCTGCTGCCTGCCCCCATCATCACTGCTGCCGATCTTGATGCCTACTACGGATTCAATGATCGGGCTGAAGCATCCATGAATAAGTAAGCC
>JBGOXG010000204.1:0-4027 GCA_041479025.1 Anaerolineae bacterium | reverse complement strand
CTGGTCCGAGGCGTAGTTGGTAATACGCGAGAAGGGAATGACCATCTCACTCTTGCTGAAGATCCCCTTTCGATACATCAACCGATCCTCGTAAACATCCAGTGTTTCCGAAAAGTGTGCGATGAGCCTGGTATTGACCAGTGACCACCAGCGGATGACAGGTTTGAATGATTGCATTGGTTTTGTCCTTTCGTAGGGTAAGTATACAACAGAATTTACTTTGAGCAACAAAGAAGGACTTCAACCTGGAACCTGGCGGTTAACAGCAGCCCGCTCCACACGCCGATGGAATAAAAGATCAAGGCAAGGTTGATGACGATGAAGGGAACGGTGAAGGTATAGATATTTTCTACTGAATGTATTGGAATTTTTTGGAATTTGCGAAAGAAAACGCTCCTGGCTCTATTTTGGTAAATATACTCGCGCCCCTCATAGATAAACGCTCGGCAATTCACTCATCCTTTAGAGCAATCTCAATCGCGCGTACAATACCTTCAATATCATTCATCACATCATTATTCCAAAAGCGGATGACTTTGTATCCCAACGATTCCAAATATCTGGTTCGTTCAACATCGTATTCTCCCTGCTCCAGGTGTTGCGACCGAAGGGAGTGCCATCTAATTCGATTACCAATTTCTTTTTGACTGAGACAAAGTCATGGATGTAATTCCCAATAGCGTGCTGGCGCCTAAAATTCACCCCGTTCAATTTATCTCCGCGTAAATACGCCCACAGTTTTCTTTCGGCGGGTGCGGGTTCTTTGCGCAACTGACAGGCACGTTCGTAGCCCTTGGGATTGGCTCTTTTCGGCGGCATGCTTTGATTCTACCCATCCCGCCATACAGGCGCCCTCCCCAAATTCTTTGGATTTGGAGAGGGCTGAGGTGGGATCGGGCGCTGAGAAATTCCTGTCAAAGCAGGCCACGTCCGCCGCAGTTAAGCGCCGGGCAGCCCACGCAAATTTCTTGGATATCGGGGGAAAGAATAGGCTTGATTCCTGTTTGATGTGGTCAAACAGGCCCGGGTAGTGATAGACGTAATATATTCCGAAAATCAGTGACTAAAACTGGATTTAATCACCCTCGTTGATAGCTTTTCAAAGAATACAAATGTAGTTTTCTCGCTTTAACGAATCTATAGGCTAAGGTAACCAGCAACAAGAAAATATAACATCATTTAGTGCGGTGTCGTCTCCACTGCCTTGAGAACCTTGGACTTTCGTTACTAGTCCGCAGATCGCCATACCGGCAGGACAACTTCGTCTTTCTGTCCATTCTCCCCAAGGAAGGTGAATGTCACCTCCCAATGACTGCCCTTCCTGGCAGAAAAATTCGGCATCGACAGCACCGGTATCATCGCCTTTGCCTTGAGGAGGTTCAATTCTCAATCGCGCACCAGTAATAAATCCATTGGCGCATTTTTGGATTCCAGACCAATCTCCCCAGAGACCTACCGTTGATGATATATCTCGGGCGTAAGCTGGCGTTCCACAAGAAAGCCGGATGCCATTTAATGCGGTATCATCACCGCTTCCTTGTGAATCTTCCACACGGAGCGAAACTGCAAATGCCCATTGTCCCTCTGGACAAAGTTCCGTAACAATCCAATCACCGAATGGTCCACCGAATGGTCCAAAATTACTCACAACCAGCCACGGTCTTTTTACAACAATATCTTGTTGAGTAGTGTCAGATGCGAATGGGGCAGTTGCGACAGTAAGCTTTACTGTATACATACCTCCCGCACTGTAAACATGGCTGGGATTTTGAAGAGTAGAAGTTGTTCCATCTCCGAATTCCCATTTCCAACTCGTTGGGTTTCCTTGGGATTGATCAGTGAATTGAGCTCGCCTATCAAGCATGTCAGATATATCCTGCCAGGTAAAAGAGGCAACCGGTGGTGAGGAAGTGACAATGACCAATTCAGGATAGGTTTTGGATTTGGAGCCTAGCTCATTGGCAACAGTCAGCGTGACATTATAAGTCCCTGGTTTTGTGTAGGTATAAATGGGATTTTGAGCACGAGAATTTCCACCATCGCCAAAATCCCACAACCAGCTTGTCGGATTGCCAGTGGAAAGATCTGTAAATAGGACTTTCAATGGAATTGCGCCAGTGCGCGGCTCAACTTTAAAATCCGGATCTGGTTTGGGTAATGGCTCACTCACAATAATATAGTTTTCCTTTACTGCCGTATCCGAACCTTGCGCATTCGTGGCGGTTAGTTTAACTGTATACGTACCCGGTCTCTCATATTTATAGGTCGGGTTTTGAACAGTAGAAGTTTCTCCATCACCGAATTCCCATTTCCAACTCGTTGGATCTCCAGTGGAAAGGTCTGTAAATGTAACTACCAAGGGAGCTGTTCCGGTACGCGTATCGACATTGAAATCTGCGGTTGGTCCGGGCTTTTGGGGCAAGAGAAGGGCAATTGCACACCGGTCTTCTACATTGGGCCAACGAAATTCGATTCTTGCGCGATTGGGGACAGTGCTGAAATCTATTTCCTGTAAATTAAGTTGAATTTCATAAGGGGTTTTGCGATAAGGGAACAATGGAATTGATTCAATGCCTGTTCCCTTCTCATCGACAACAACCGCCGTTGGGAGGTTGGCATCCACGTAATTGTATCCGGTCAACCCGATCACTTCTTTACTTGGAACAAGCCTGTCACCCACCCACCTCAACTCAATCTGATCAGGAATGATCTGGCAGACCCAAGGGATGGGGATTTCCGGTGTGTCCTCTTTACCGGCGATAATATCTTTCAAACGGCCAAGGATGCTGCGTCCAATAAATTCGTTGGCTGTCTCACCAGCTCTGGCACCTAAAAAATCCACGTTGCAGCGAAATTCTGTCCCACCTGTGGCAACCAATTGCTGAGAATTAATCCGCGCTTCCTCTATCACCCCTTTAACTTCGTCTGCCATTTCTTTTGCAACTGTTCCCGCTGAATTCTCGAGGGCATTAATAATCTCGGTTCCGGTAGATTCCCACTTATCAGGGGCATTATCGATGACACCGATCAGATCATTTACACTTTTAAGCGTCTCTTCGTCGAGCCCAATTTTCACACCATCTTCCACAACACGAAGCAGCCTGTCTATCCTTTGCAATGTCTCATCATCAAATCCGCCTTTTATTCCCTGGCTGATCGTCTGGTTAAGTTCCTCGATCACTTTTCTGGTTTCCGGTCCCACCTCAATACCACTGGCGATTGTTTCATTGAGTTTGTCGATCCGGCTTAGCGTATCCGGGCCAAGTTCTGATGTCGTTTCGATCTCAAACTTGGTTGGAATGCCTAAAGGATTCCAACCGCATGATGATAAAAGTACACTCAATACCATTATCAGAATTAGTATTCGAACATAATTGCTGACGATCTTATTGCTTACCCTATTGGACAGACGATTGTGCGAGGCGATTCTTGTGGTCCAAAATGGCTCGAGTATTCGATTTTCCCCTCTTTTAAGAAGTTTTTTCTTTATCATAAGTCTCTCCTCTTGGTAGCATAGAAAAAGCGAGGCCATGATAAACCTCCAGGCTTCGCTTTTATGCATACTCAGGACTTCGTCCATTTCCGAGTTGAGTGGCTTTGTAAAAGTCTTGGATTGATGTTTAGTTATTAATGAACTGTCTGGTCGTATTGTAGCACGACAATTTTGTGAATTCAAGCACAAGCATTTTACTTAATATAATCTCTACCCTCATCTGCAATAACTGTCCACGAGAATGGTGTTTGGGAGGGTACCCGCAGGGGACAGGGCAGGTGGGATCAGGACGCTGGGAAATTCCCGTCAAAACAGGCGCGGGCACAACCGCCACAAGCGGACAAGTAACGCAATAGACCAGATTTGTAATGCCCTCGCATGCTCAGGTTAAGTCTCTACCGATCAAGATAAATTGCAGCGCGATGGGTCTCTGGCAGGAACGCATAAACTTTGTTTCGTTCATTATCAAAGGCAATCGTATGTGCGCCTTTTTCAGTTTGCACAGTTTCGATTCGACGCATGACCGAGGTATCG
>JBGOXG010000164.1:0-5119 GCA_041479025.1 Anaerolineae bacterium | reverse complement strand
TGGCAGCAATGATCAGCACAACCACTTGCACGAGCACAGTCAACCCGACTGCCAGGAATTTTCCGGTCAAAATGGTGGTATGCGAGGTAGGGGTCGTGAACAAACGCGGGAGTGTGCCCTCTTCATCTTCCCTCAAAATGGTCTCAGAGGTGGTCATCCCGGTATAAAAAGCATAGAAGATCATCATGCCTGCCATGATGGGACCGATGATTGTAAGCATCCGGTTCGGGTTTTTAACTTCCGTCACCGATTTGACAGTGAGGTAAGTCTGCGGGTCTGCGGTGCGTTGACTGGCAGCGGCTAAATATTTCTGAACCACCTGCCCAATCAGCGCATAATCCGTACCAGAAATATGGTTCGCGGCAACAGAGGCGGCGATTTTGGCTCCCGACATGCCATCCATGAATTGCTCCAGGATGGACTGGACGACAGCCAACTCGAGCGTTTTCTCGGGGTTGGCATACAGTTCCAGCACAGACTGTGCGGATTGAGTGTTAAGACTGGTAAATTGGGTCGAGAAATCAGGGGGAATGATGATGGCGGTATCGGCATTATTTTCGTCCACGGCGGCTCGGGCAGAGCCGGCATCTGCAGCGATCGTAACTTTCAGCAGATCTGCAAAGCCTTCACTCTGCAGGACATTGACGATGATAGCCCCGAGATTATCCACCGGTTGAGCTGCAGACTGTCCGAGCATGGATGAACCCAACTGCAGATCAGGACTCCCCTGGTCCAGGTTGACGATCATGACGCGGGTGACTGGCAGGTCAAAACCGCCATCGTCCCCGGCGATATTGCCAAACATGAAGTAGAACATCCCGGTTACGAGCAGGGGCACACCGAACATGAAGATGACCGCGAATGTACTGCGCATGGAGCGGGTCAGGTCTTTTAAAGCGATATCGAGGGTTTTCATAATTTACTCCTTGACGGCAGGCAGAAGAAAGACAGCCAGGATCATCCAACCATCAGTCTCTTAATGCCCGCCCGGTCAGGTGCAGGAACACCGTCTCCAGGTTCGGCACCTGGATCTCAACGGACGTGATGCGAACTCCATTTAAGGCGGTAATCTCAAACAGACGTGGGAGGATAAGGTTCGAATCGTCCACCAGCAGAGTCAGGCTGCCGTTTTCAGCGGTGACATTCTGCACACCGGGAGTCGCCCTCCATAGATCGATCACGCGCGCGGATTCGATATTAAGGGTCAGTGTAATGCGATCCGACTGGCCGACCAGCCTCACCAATTCATCATGCGTTCCTTCCGCGATGACTTTGCCGTGATCCATGATCGCAATATGGTCAGAGAGCTCCTGCGCTTCCTCCATGTTATGAGTCGTATAAAGGACAGTCATGCCCTGGTTTTTGAGCGCCACCACGCTGTCAAGGATGCTTCGACGCGATTGCGGGTCAATCCCCACGGTTGGCTCGTCCATATAAATGACTTTAGGCTTGTGTAAAAGCGCAACGCCAATATTGACTCGTCGCTTCATACCACCTGAAAACTTGCCCACCCGGCCGTTCTGCCGGTCTGTCAGGCCAATGGTTTCCAGAACCTCATCCACGCGTTTCTTCAACGGAGCGCCGCGCAAACCGTACATCTTTCCCCAGAAGACGAGGTTTTCCCGGGCGGACAGGTCTTCATACAGGGCGATGTCCTGCGGGACAACGCCCAACGCTTCCTTCACCTTCATCGGTTCTTTGCGGATGGAGTGCCCCAAAACCAGGGCATCGCCGTCATCCGGCCGCAGCAGTGTCGAAAGCATGGATATGGTGGTCGTTTTTCCAGCACCATTCGGTCCAAGCAGGCTGAAAATCTCACCCTCCAGGACGGCAAATGAAACCCCGTCGACAGCCTTCAACTCGCCAAATGATTTATGCAGATTATTGAGTTCGATTGCATTCATTTTCTCATCTCCATACCTGCCTCCATTCCCAATCGATATCAGCGATGGAATGGAGGCGGAGGTTTAATCCAATGATGTCACAGCCAGGCAAAATAACCCGAAGCCTAGAAACAGCGTGAGCGTTTGTGTGGAAGCGACACCCAGGATGTTCAGGACGACAGCTGCAACACTCATGGCCAGGGCGAGCCCTTTGAAAACGGTAGTGATGATCTCGCCGACGGATTTCGTTTTCGCGTTCATGGTACACACTCCTTTCATTTCAATTTACGTAATGTTGTCATACATGTTGTTTATTCTGACATCAGTATAAGGAGATATGTCTTTCGAATCAATTGCGCTTTCGGGCATAATGGACATTGTCCATTCGTACACTGTACGTTCGAACAATGGCAGAATTCCAAAACCGATATACAATTTGGTTAATATGCAAAACCGACCTTCCACTTCCATGCCCAGCGTTGACCGCGATACCCGACTTTTCATGGGATTCCTGACCCTGGTCGTGGCAACGATGTATGTCATTACCTTGATCAATGAACCCGCTGTACGGCAGCCATTGACGTTGATCGTTTTTACCCTGCTCATAAATATCCACCTGGCCTTGCATTGGATGCTTGAAAAAATCGCCGAGCGTTCGATGAAATGGGTGACCTGGTACATCATTGTTCAAGGGCTGCTGGCTTTTACGATTACCTTGATATCCGGCACGGTTGGGATGGTATTCGCCCTCTTCATGGGCTTGATCGGCGAAAGCGTGGGGCTGCTTGGGTTGAAGCGCTGGGGATTGCTGGCACTGAGCTATTACCTGTTGCTTTCGATAATTAGTTTTGTCAATTTCACAGAACCCACCTCAATCGGCTGGTGGGCGTTAGGGACGATCCCGATTGTTGTTTTCATCGTGATCTACGTGACGCTGTATACCCGCCAGGCAGAAGCTCGTGCTCAAGCCCAGGCTTTATTATTGGATCTTGAGAAAGCCAATCAACAACTCTCTGAGTATGCAGACCGCGTCGAAGATTTAACCATTGCAGATGAGCGCCAGCGGATGGCGCGTGAACTGCATGACACCCTGTCGCAGGGGCTGGCTGGACTCATATTACAGCTCGAAGCCGTTGACGCGAATCTCGCCAGCAACCGCCCCGAAAAAGCGCGCGTCATTGTCCAGCAGACCATGGAGCATGCCCGTACCACCCTTGAAGCTGCCCGTCGTACCATTGATGATCTCCGCCAGTCCGAACCGACAGATCTGGCGGAATCGCTCCGCCTGGAGTCGACCCGTTTCACTGGTATGACCGGCAGCCTGTGCGAGCTGCACCTGAACCTGACTCAGCCGGTTCCCGAACCCATTCGAGATGCAATTATCCGCTCAGTGGCTGAAGCGCTCAATAACATAGCCCGCCATGCCGATGCGAGTCAGGTCTCACTTAAAGCCATGGTGAATGAAAACCTGGCGATGGTTGCGGTCAAGGACAACGGAAAGGGGTTTGATCCTGAAAATATCCCTGCCGGGCACTATGGAATTCTCGGCATCCGTGAACGAATCCGGCTGGCGGGCGGTCAACTCGAAATTGAAAGTTCACCTGAAAAAGGTACAATGCTTACAATCCAAATCCCGATCAGCGATCAGGATCATTAGACTGCCATGCCTCCCATCCGTATCTTGGTTGCCGACGACCATCTCATCATCCGCCAGGGGCTGCGACTCATCCTCGAAACCGAAGAGGACATCGAACTGGTTGGCGAAGCTGCGGATGGAGCTGAAGCGCTGCGTCTGTGTTCCAAATTACACCCCGATGTCATACTGATGGATTTACGCATGCCAGGCATGGACGGTCTGACAGCCATCGAACAATTACACCATGAACAACCAGAAGTTGCAGTGGTTATTCTGACCACATTTAACGAAGATGATCTCATGCTGCGAGGCCTGCAAGCTGGCGCGCGTGGGTACTTGCTCAAAGACACCGACCGCGCCGCTCTGTTCGATACCATCCGCGCCGCCGCGCGAGGTGAAACCCTGCTCAAGCCGGAAATTATGGCAAGGGTGCTTTCGAGGGCAGGAGCCACTCCCACTGCCATTGGACTGGCATCCTCGGCCATCGAATTAACCGAACGCGAGCGTGAGGTCCTTGAAGCGGTGGCGCGTGGCGAGCGCAGTAAGGAAATCGCGCTCCGCCTCGGCATCTCCGAACGAACGGTCAAGGCTTATTTGGCCAGTATCTATAACAAACTGGGTGTGGATTCCCGCGCGGCTGCGATTGCTGTGGCTGCACAAAGGGGATTATTAAAAGGTTAGTCCATGCCCACATTCATGCCCGCGCTCGAACTAAACCGCCGCTTCTACACAGAACTGGTGCGCCCTGCGCTTGACCATTATTTTCCCAACTTACCCCATGCGGCTGCACTGATCGGCTATGGCAGCGAAGTGCTAGGCTTTGATACTGAGATGTCCACGGA
This sequence comes from Anaerolineae bacterium, assembly GCA_041479025.1. GTDB lineage: Bacteria > Chloroflexota > Anaerolineae > Anaerolineales > Villigracilaceae > JBGPQJ01. The sequence continues at coordinate 758 of JBGOXG010000164.1, read as the reverse complement.
TCACAACTGGTTTCCGCGGGTGTTCCTCTTTCTGCGCGATGAAGAATTGGAACTTGCCTCCCCCATAAAAGAAATGCTCAGCCGTGAACTTCCCCACGAATTTCTGGGCTTCCCGGTGGATTCCATCCCAGCACCTGATGACCCAGGCACCCGCCTGATGAAGCGAAAAAGTAAGGGGCTTGTCGATCACCAAGTGGTACTTACAACCCTCCACGATTTCGCGTTGGAGAATTTGGCCTGGGACTCATCCAGTCCGTTGTCTCCGGTAGATTGGTTGACGTTCCCTTCGCAGGTTTTGCGGACAATGACCGCCGGTTCGGTTTACTTCGACAACGTAGGCGAACTTTCCCGATTTCGCGAGAATCTGGCCTGGTATCCGCATGATGTCTGGTTGTATCTGATGGCGTCGACCTGGGACCGCATCGGACAGGAGGAACACCTCATGCCGCGCGCTGGTTTCATCGGGGATGAACTGGGTTCAACGTTGATCGGTTCCCAGCTGGTCCGCAATGTAATGTCACTATGTTTCCTGATGGTAAAGCAGTACGCACCCTACCCCAAATGGTTCGGCTCTGGATTTAAGCTGCTGGCTTGCGCAGAGGATTTGACCCCCACTCTGTGGCACGTCCAGCAAGCCAAAACTTGGCAGGTGCGAGAAATTGCGCTGAACAGTGCATGTGAATTGCTGGTACGCATGCACAACGCACTGGGCATCACCGATAGACTTCCAGACAAGGTTTCAGCTTTTCACGGACGCC
>JBGOXG010000224.1:0-3467 GCA_041479025.1 Anaerolineae bacterium | reverse complement strand
TTAGTTTTTTGATTACACTTTCAGTATATGCCCTTGCGTTGAAGTTCCTGTAAAGCGATAATAAAGGTACTGTAAAGGTTATTTGCAACAAAACTGCCTGTATGAGCATTTGCGATTGCATTAACCTTGCGTTGAAAACAACCTTATTTTTACATGCCGAAAACGTTTCTAATAGCGCAGAAACACGTGTTATCCAATAGGCATTTTTGCCTATGATAAATTTCCAAATCTGGAATACTAAAAAAAACAGCGCCCCAAAACAGGCACTGTAAACTTAATCACGCATCTTATTTCTGCCTGATCAACCTGGCCAAATTGCCCATAATGCCAATATTGGCCAGCGATTGCGTGGTGGTCTTTTTCGCCTATGGCGGGAACGATGGCGGCGGTACGTCCAAACTGGTGGTAGATCAGGAGAAAATTGACTATGGCGATGTCAAGTTCGGCGTTAACAAGACTTTTACCATCAAAGTCACCAATACCGGTGATAGCGTGCTACGCTTCAAGAAGAAACCGTATATCCAGCAGCGCGTATACGCAAGGATGACGAAGAGCGCAAAGCGTTATTGGTAAGTCTTAACCGGGTGTATAATAGTCGTTGAAATCATGTAATCGAGTTGATAAAATGCCGCAACAAATTACACCAATTTCAATAGCCAAAAATCTCATCCAGCGCGAACTTTTTGCATTCAACAGTCGGACGATATCGGCTTTGTTCGGGTTGGATAAATTCCAGACTCTCAGCCTGCTTGACCGTATGGAGCAGGCTGGCCTGGTGGCGCGGGTCGAACAGGGTAAATTCCTGTTGCTTGGGCTGACCCCGGAAAAGGTGTTATCCAATCCTCTTTACATCGGCTGCAATCTGGCCACGCCAGCGTACGTGTCGTTTTGGTCCGCTCTTCATTTTTACGGCTTGACCGAACAGGTTCCGCATACCGTATTCGTGGCAACCACCCGTCGCAAAAAAGAAGTCGTCTTCCGGGAGATGCACTTCAAGTTTGTAACATTCAAACCGGAGGCGTTCTTCGGATATCGTCGCGAGATGCTGGCTGATTTGCCTGTGGTTGTAGCCGACGAAGCCAAGTCGATACTGGATAGCCTCAACCTGCCACAATATGCGGGCGGTGTCTCCGAGGTTGCCAAGGCGCTGCAAAATGCCATCTCGGATGGTTCGTTCGAGATGCCAGTATTGCTCGAATACGCTGGACGATTGCAGAATGGCAGCCTCTCCTCACGGCTTGGATATCTGCTTGAATTACTCGGACAGTCTAGCGATGATTTGCAGGCATCGAAAGGACCCGTAAAGCTCGACCCGCAAAAGCCTGCCAGCGGTGTTTTCAACAGACGCTGGCAGTTGTATATCAATATTGATCGGGAAGACCTGTTTCCCCAGGGAGTAGCTTGATGCTCACACGCGCCCAGATTCAGCGCCTTGCCCAGCGTCATGGCATTGGCGTGCAGGCACAGGAACGCGATTATCTTCAACACCTTCTGCTGTTCCTGCTCTACAACAAATCACAGCAGTTGGTGTTCAAAGGCGGTACGGCCTTGCGAATAGTCTACCAGGGCAATCGCTATTCCGAAGACCTGGACTTCAACGGGTCAGAAGATGTTGCCTCGCTTAAAAGGTTGTGGCAGAATATATTGGAAGATTTGCGCGGGTATGGAATTAATGCTGAAATCCGCCAGGAATGGCAGTCCGGAGCCGGATACAGTTTTGATGTCAGTTACCAGGGCCCACTCTACGATGGGCGCGATCGTACTAAGGGTAAGGTACGCGTGGACATAAGTACACGCCAGGAAGTAGCCGATACGCGCCGCGAACTGGTTTCATCTGAATATGATGACGTGCGACAATTTGTCGCAACCGTAATCAGTCCAGAACATTTGCTGGCCGAAAAAGTCCGAGCGCTCCTGATACGCAGCAAAGCGCGCGATGTATTCGATATCTGGTTGTTGACCAACCAAGGTGTTCCGCTTGATAAGGCGTTGGTCAAAAAGAAACTTGCACCATTTAAGATTGCCCTTACGCAGGCAAATCTTGACGACGCCCTTGAAAAAGCGAAGGCAGATTGGACAAGAGACTTGCGTCCACTCCTGCCACAACAGGTTGCTTGGAAAGATGCCATGGCTAGAATTGCTCCCTTGCTCAGGGAGTTGACATCGTAAATCAGAAACCTGGCAATGAGTTACACAGAGGGGAGATAATCTTGTTTCGTTTGTTTACCGCCCCATTGTTCAGATCATCCTTAACCAGGATTTTAGGACGGCACTGCAGTGCCTCCGCTATATGCACCACTTGGATTTGATCACTCCCCGCCAGATCAGCAATCGTCCGCGCCATATCATCCCGAATCTCTTACGGGAGCTTCAACACCCGGTGATAGCCCCGCGCCGATAAATTCATCTGGCTCATGCACAGCACGATATCGCCGCGCGCACCAGACTCTCGCCCGCCTCGTCCAGTTTACAAAACCTGCGCACATCCACCACCCGCATATCGGCATTACAGGCGATCGGATTGGGTGTATCCAGCAGACTGAACCGCTCACGCTGAATCTGCCGTACTGCTTCTACCCGCGAACGGATTACCTCCGACGTCTCCCCCAGCCGGTCGCTGCTCAACTTGTCGTAATCCACCCGTGGAACTTCGATACCCCATAACCCGGGGTACTTTGTAAATATCAAATCGATCCAGTAGCGGACCGGAGATCCGTTTCTGATATTTGGTGACCGTGGCGTAGGCACAGGTGCAGGGTTCCACCGGATCACCGCTATAGCCGCAAGGGCAGGGATACACTCAATATCTCTTTTCATCTCGCCTCCTCTATCAGAAAGAAAGAGGTTGAGAGTCTTTGCTTGCAAAGTTGGCAAGGGTGTTCTCTGCATCCGCAAGGCGACCACCGTCACCGCCAACCAACCTGACTCGATCCTTGCCGCCACGCGCGAACTGCTTGAAGCCATTCTCGATGCCAACTCGGACATGTGTCCCGAGGATGTGGCCAGCGCCATTTTCACTTTCACCGAGGACTTGTGCGCGACCTTTCCCGCGCAAGGGCTTTTCGAACAATAACGACGCCTACACCTACTTTAGTGCTCTGCAGGATTTGCTCAAGCCCGGCCCAAGTGGGACGAATGTTAATGATTTGACATTTTGCTTTGCTCTATAACAAATTGTGCAAAAAAAGCCTTTCGATTGTTCATTGCGAGTGACTATGTGCCAAGGGCGTACAGAATTTTCTCCTATCTACCCCATCATCCCCTTCGGTCTATATTGCAGCGCCTCGGCCACGTGCGGCGTTTGGATTTGGACACTCCCCGCCAGGTCCGCAATCGTCCGCGCCATATCATCCCGAATCTCTTACGGGAGCTTCAACACCCGGTGATAACCCCGCGCCGATAAATTCATCTGGCTCATGCACAGCACGATGTCGCCGCACGCACCAGACTCTCGCCCGCCTCGTCCA
>JBGOXG010000064.1:0-11160 GCA_041479025.1 Anaerolineae bacterium | reverse complement strand
CTGTTTCCATTCGTAAAATCCATCAGTCAGGATCAAGCACCGGTGATACTTGAAACCTGATCGAAAAGCTGGTTTCTCGCTGAGGGTTTCTGCGCGCGCATTGATCAGGCGTGAGCCGATCGCCGGATCCTTCGCCCATGAAGGGATCAACCCCCAGACGAAAAAATCAGCAGCGTTCTTGCCATCGTTTGGGATTGCAAGAATCGGTTGCGATGGGGCGATATTAAACCGCGGAGCATATTTTTCAGGGAAAGTGAACTGCGGAAAAGCATCCTGCAGGTCAGCCGGGTCAACCGTAAGTGTAAATCGTCCGCACATGTTTGTCCTCTCACAGAAAATTAGCCGATGAATTCATAAATATACTTTCCCGCTCATTCTATCAGACAAGGTTTACATTTTTAGCCGACGGAAATCGCCGTCGCGCAATGTCATGCCAGAGGTGTCGAGGTATTCCATCAGCGGCAGAACATATTTCCGGCTGGTGTTGAACAGATCCCGCGCTTCGGCGACGGAAATCTGCCCTTTTTTTTCGATGTGAGCGCGGATTTTTTCCACCATCATTTCATAATCACTTTTACGGAAGGCAACATCGGGTGAGACTTGCACCAATTCTCCCATTTCTAACAGAGCTGCGTAGACGTCTTCACCCGCGATGGCTTGCATCTCTTTTACTGAGGGGGGCGCGAAAGGATTTGAGGCGCACAATCCCATTAGTTGCTTAACCAATACCTTTTGGTGGGGATCAAATTCAATATCATGACCGGGCAGGGAGACCCAGATACCACCTTCCAAAAGCTTATTTTCGGAGGTGAGTCTCTTCATGACCAGGTTGAATAATCGGGGGCTTACTTGAAGTTTGCTTTTTAATTCTTCCCTTGGCATGCCTCGCCGAAGAGGGAATTGCTTATGATAACTTTCCAACAAGTTTTGAATGCTCGAAACGAGCGATTGCCAGGATTGGCCTGCAATGACGATCAAATCGCTGGTGATTGAAATGCCCCCATTTTCAAGCAGAATTAATACGTTTTCATTCAATAATTCGGAAAAGGCTTCGGTTGCGGTTGCAGCATCCAAACGAGAGCGCGCTACGATATCTTTTACTGAGGCCGGACCAAGGGCAAGGCTGGCTTGTAGTAATACATCTGCCGGGGAACCTGCAAGCATCGATTCAAGCCGGTTCAATGTCGACTCATCAAAGCGTTTGTGACGGGTCTTTGGCTGAGGATCGATGATAACCCCGCCTCCCAGCGTTTCTGAGGGAGATGGGCGGCGTAAAATATACCGGTCACCACGGACAACCACCAGCGGTTCGCGAAGTTCGAGTTGCACCCAACCTTTTTCGCCGGGGTTGATTGATTCTGCGCTGAGGAGTCGCAGGGTGGCAATCGTTTCCGCGGTGCCGGCAAACAATTTGACTTCAACTCCATGTTTTAGCGGTGAAATTGCATCAGGCAGCAGACGAAAATGGGCATCGATGCGGCGGGTCGGCAGATAATGTCCGGGGGTAACTACCATTTCGCCACGCGCGATATCCTCCACGCCTATGCCTGATAGGTTAACCGCTGTCCGCGAGCCCGGGAGGGCAGTCTCCTCTTTCTTTTTGTGAGTCTGTAATCCGCGGATGCGTCCTTTTTTCCCGGAAGGTAGAATCTGCACCTCATCTCCAAGAGACAGACGCCCGTCTATCAAAGTGCCGGTAACCACCGTTCCGTATCCGGCGACGCTGAAAACCCGGTCGATTGGCAGGCGTGGTCGGCCGAGATCGAGCCGGATAGGGGTGTTATGCAATATGATATCCAGAGTTGATAAGAGCCCATCGAGCCCCAGACCAGTTTTGGCAGAGACGCGTACGGAGGGTGCATCCTGAAGGGTTGTCCCTTTTAGAACGGCGCGGATGTCGCTTTCTAAGAGATCCAGCCAATCCGGATCATTTATTAAATCCACTTTTGTAAGGACAATGATCCCCTTTTGGATTTGGAGCAAGTCCAAAATAGCTAAATGCTCGCGAGTTTGGGGCATCACGCCTTCATCTGCGGAGATGATGAGCAACGCCGCATCAATTCCCCCGATCCCCGATAGCATGTTCTCAATAAAATCGCGGTGGCCCGGTACGTCGACGATGCCAATTTCCTCACCGCCGGGAAGGGTCAGCCAACCGAAGCCCAGGTCGATGGTCATCTCGCGCTCACGTTCTTCTTTGAGCCGGTCTGGATGAGTACCAGTGAGAGCCGCGATAAGGGTGGATTTGCCGTGGTCAACGTGACCAGCGGTGCCAATAACTCGCATCAGTTTCACCATTTAGGGGCGACCCACCAGCCCCCCCCTAAACATCACTTGGTGGGTCGCGAGTGACCCATCACTCGCTCGAAATTCGACAGGAATTCATGTGACCAATTCATCAATTCCTGAAGGGATTTTTCAGTTGCATCGGTTGTCTGCTGAAGCAGATCAGCCTGGTTCTGGGTCGCATCATCCAGGGCGGCAATGCGTTCCGTGATTTTCTCGATATCTGCCCGGATTTCCCGATAAGTCTCGTCATGGGATAGTGTATAGTTTGTCCACCGTTTTTGGTCGTCAGCTTTAAAAGTGACCCATTCCTGCCGCATACGATCTTCGGCGAGGCGTTGCATCTCAGTTACTTCGTTTATTCGACGTTCAATGCGGGAGTTAAGTTCGTCAAAAGTCTCCTTTGATTTTTTCACTGCGCGGTTCATTTCATCAAGGTTCTGCAGGGTGTTTTCGAGCCCTGTCGCCTGTTTATTGAATATTTCGTAGCGATTCTGCATTTCTTTCCAGGCACGGTCTCGCTCCACCTGGACCAGAGATTGTTGTTCAATGAACATGCGTTGTGACTGCTTTCTTTCAGCCTCTGTTGCGAGCAATTCGTTAATGCGTGAATCGAGGTGTTTGATGGAATCAGAATTCACTTCATTCTTATCCCGTTGTTCTTCAACGCGTTTTCGCACGGATGCAACCTCGCCCTGCATATCTGAGACGCGCTTTACATCCTGTTTGCGATTTTCCTCCAGCATCTTTCCTGTATGCCGGACTTCATCGGCGGTGCGGGTAGAATCTTCGAGTTTACGTTCCAGGTCAGTGATGGCGCGGTTGAAACGAGTCTCTGCATCTGAAATGGACTGCACTTGCTTGCGAAGCTCAGTGATGACATCCAGATTCTTGCGTAAATCAGCAATGGATTTGTTCAGGTTTTCCACTTCCATGTGACGGCGTGTTTCCGCTTCCTTGTCAGCCTTCTCATGGCCTTTTTCTGCGTCTTCAATCTGCCGGGTCAAGTCCGCGCGTTGTTGTGACATGATGCCATCAAACTGATCCAATCGGGCTTTTATCGTGGAGAATTTGGAAACCTTGGTATCCAATTGCTTAATCTGATCTTTTGTGACGTTAAGATTGCCTTCGTAACTAGCCAGACGCTCTTGCAAAGCCGTTATAGTCGCTTTATCCTTGCGACGTTCCTCATCCAACCATTCCAACCTTTTGATTATCTGTTCTTGTTCCATGGGGGACCCTCCTAACGGGGGGAATTCTACAAACAAGTAGATTATAGCATGCAGGTCATTTGCCAAGACGTTCAAATACGGTTGGCAGGCTCACCAGCAGAAGTTGGGTCCATTGGGGGAATAAGCCGAACATTACGAGCGCTCCAAGACCTAAACCAAGCAAAATACGCTCCGACCAGGATTCGGAAGACTGCCAAAGTGTGTTTTCAGGAGCCATGACCAGGACTGCCAGTGTTCGCAAGGCGCTGACGGTGAGTCCCAAGATTCCAATCCCGAACCAGATACCCAATGGGACCGAACTACCCCCAATCTTGTCCCATAAAGAAAACTGGATAGGGAAACCGGCAAAAGGGACAACCCCTGCCAGAGAAAGAGTCGCCCCAATGATTGCTGCACTGACCAAGGGCAGGTGACGTGCCTGTCCTTTTATATCCGTAAATGCGAGCGAATGGGTATGCTGATGTAAAAGAGTCGCCGCCAAGGACCAAACACCCAATCCCAGTGCACGGGGGATAATGAGCAGGAAGACGAATCCCACGGCTGCCGCGGAGTTTGGCAGACTGATCGCCAGTATCGACATTGCGGTTGCAATTACAGCAGCATACCCCATAATGCGTCCCGCATGACGTTCGAACATGACCCAAATCCCGGCTGTGACCATGGTTAGAATGCTGATAAATTGTAGAATTTCATATAATTGGCGCGCTTCGCGAAGAAAAGTATATCGGTCCAGAAACCTTAATCCAAAGAGCAAGCTGATGGTTGGAAACAACATCAAAACGAATCCCACCGCATAGGGAGGCGCTTCCTGGCAAATCATCGGAATCCAGGTATAAAATGGGAAGACCGCTAAGAGAAAAGCGAAGCCGAGACTTAATAGCACAGCGGCTTGAATGACGAGGCTGATGTCGGCCGGGCTTGCCTCCACTCCCGAGAGTAAGAATCCTGAAAATAAAATAAATGGCATCGCCAGCGTCTGGAAGATCAGGAAACGGATGACACCTCTTCCCGGCCTTTTATCCGGTGGTGCGAGAAGGGGAACGGCGATCAAGACAGCCATTTCTATAAGCAATGCCGCGTAAAGGAATGGTTCGACCGCCAGCGAACCGATTAGTAATGCGGTGATCATCAAACCCAATGGGACGAGCCTGTGAGCGAATCTGATTACAAACGAACCGAAAAACCAGAAAGAAATGATGCCATAGATTAAGACCAGAATGACCTGGTCTGATGAAGACAGGATGAACCTGCGTCCCAATATCTCAAATGTCGAAGCGATCCTGATGGAAATGTTCCCTAAAAGGATCGCCTGATCTATTGGAATGACAGCTGCCAGAATGCTGAGGATCAATGCAAGACTGCCCCCCAGAATGGCAGTCCATCGTTCTGAACGAATCGCCCAGAATAACACAGCCGCCACGACCGGTATTCCAAGCCAGATGACCGGGGCGCTCATTTGACTTCCTCCACCTGGCGTGCTGAATCCTCCGCATTGATGAGGTAGACCCCTACCAGCGCTAACCCAAGATTGACCACTGAGAGCAATGCCGCGACAAGCACGGAATTTTCGATGCTGGCGTAAAGGATTTCAAAACCACTCAGGACAGTTAGCATGCCAATGGTCACACGCAGAGGCTGGATGGTAATCCCGAGCTGCAGAATGCCCATCCCAATCAGGATCATTCCGCCATAACCCACAGGAAGACTGATGCCTGGAAGCCAGACGAGCAAACTGGGGGCAAAAGATGCAATTGCGATAATGACCAGGGCTGCGATGAACAACCGGAAAGTGCGTCCTTCCGGCCACGAACTATCCAAATATGTAAAATTCGGAAAACCTGATTGAGTCATCCCCAGAATGGCTGCGCTCATCCAACCGGTGATAAGTTTGGCAGCCGCCATTCCAGGAGGCCAGTGAGAGAGGACAAGCAGGAACATGCCACAATATTGGAGAGCAAGCAGAGCAAGACTTAACCGCCAGTCACGGACTAGCAAAAAAGTGACGGAAGTGATTAACGTGATCAGGACAGCAAGCCAGAGGATCGAATCAGGCATGGGTTACCCTATCTAGTATGAATAGTAGTGGCGCATAGCTCTTAGCGAATCAGCCCGCGAAGAATGGATATGAACACGACCAACAACAAGATTGTCCACAAGAAACCGCCATCCCCTTCAAAGGTTATAGAAAATAGTTCCAGCAAACGACTTATAGAGCGGAATATTCCCCAAAAAACTGAAGAAACTGAAACAACAACGGCAGTTGGACGATGAATAAAGCGTGAATCCAATGGACCCAGAAGGGGAATGCGAACCATTATGAAGCTAAGACTTACCGATATCACTCCAGCAATCAATCCAGGAATCCAAGCGCCGATTTGTCCGGCTCCAACCCACCCCATAATACCCAATAGAAGACTTGTTAAAACGAGTAGGATTAAACCCAGCGGATAAAAAACTTTCACCCAATTGGGCTGGTCATCCAGGCTGGCTTTGCCATCCAGTGTTGTGGACCGAACATAACCGCTGATGAGTAACCCCTGCAATGGCAGCAAGATGATCAGGGGTAACCAAGAAAATGATGAGCTGCTATTCCAACCAGTCGCGGTTAGCGAAAAGGGAAGGGCAGAAAGGCTGAATGTTGCCACCAAAATAATGATCGTCAACCACTTTTTACGGGCAGAATACAGGAAAAGCAAACCACCAATGAATAGAATGGAGCTTCCCCATGCAGCACTCCCAACAGGATCACCCCGCAACGACGCAACAATCGCCAGCGAAGCCAATCCTGTGATCCAATAAGGTTGTCCGGTCAATTCATCGGGAGAACGCAACCAACTAAAGGTTGCCAGGAGACCGATAAAGGCGATGACTAAGATCATGAGGGTCGAAACAAGTGGATTATCGATCTCCACCGGCAGGTGGGTAAGGAAAATCAAATTGGCAGCAGTCGAAACCAGGTAGAAGGTTGTATCATACCCACGTCGCAAGGCTGGGTCTTTCGAATAAGGGAGACGGATTAACATCGAGCTGGTGCGGAGGATGACCCCGAGCAATAAAAAAATGCTTACATTCGGCGGGACGGTGGAGAAATTAAAGGTTTGCCCATTGGATGAGCTAAGGATGCCTGCCCACAGTAGGAAACCCATACCCATCACCCGAGCTGAATAAGAGAATACCGCGCTTTCGGACAAGCGTGGTTCCTCGACTGCGCGCAGGGAACTTATTAATCCTGCAATATCAATCAGAGACCAGGCGATGACAAGGGTGAGGGGATTCTCGGCAAGGACGGCCAGCAAGCCGAGAATTGAAAGAAATAAAACCTTTGCCCAGCCGGTGGGATTGATGGTCGTTGCCTGCACAGCTGAAGTGAGAATCACGGCCAGGGCCAAACTAGTCAAGCCTATAGCGTAGGGAAAATTAAATCCATCAGCAACCAGGAAGAGGGAATAGTTGAAGACATCCTTGAAAGAGTAATTAATAACAACAAGCCTGATCGGTAATTGAGTCTGCCAAAGAAAAGTACTTATCCAGGCCAGTAAAGAACCGATCGCTGCCACAGGCCAGGCATAGCCGAAGTCCGGCCTCGATAAACGAAGGACGAACAGGCTGATGGCGGTAACCAGCAACAGGAATAATGTGATGGCGATGAACATATATGATTATTTTATCATGCCCTCCAGCCGCAGGTTTTTAAAGTAAAATCAAAGCATACGGCATAGGAGACAAAGTATGACTCTTGACCCAACCTATACGAGCAGCCTCATCCTGCTTCTTGTGGGCTTTAGCGGTGCCTTCCTGCTGGCGTTGTGGGTATCGCTGGTAGTGTGGACTTGGCGAGATATTCGCAGCCGTGCACGGGATCCGCTGGCGCAGGTATTATCTGTCCTGGTAGTGGCGGTGTTATTCGTCCCCGGCATACTCGTGTATTTAATCTTGCGTCCTGCCCGTACGCTTGAGGAAGAATACCAGCGCACCTTGGAAGAGGAAGCTTTATTGACCGCTATCGAAGACCAGGCAGTCTGTCCTGGTTGCGAACGGCGAATTAAGGACGACTGGCAAATCTGCCCCAATTGCCAGACGAAACTTAAGAAACCCTGTCATCAATGCGGACGATTGATGGAATTGCCTTGGAATATCTGCCCGTACTGTGGCACGCCAGCGCCGGGCATGCGGCGGGAATCCTCAACGATCGATGAAGCAGTTAAAGAATTGCAGGGTGATGGTACGGAGAGTACTTCTACCGGTGAAAATTGATTGCTGACGAGCCGGAATATCAATTGATTCTGGCTCTTTGATTCCCTGGAATGTACCTATGAAAATTGACCGGATTACATTACACCATCTCTCGATGCCGCTAGTTTCCCCATTTGAGACCTCGTTCGGGCGCAGCACAGATAGGGAATGCATCCTCATCACTCTGCAGGCTGAAGGGGTCACTGGTTATGGCGAGTGTGTCGCTGACCGCGATCCCGGTTATTCCTACGAGACGACTGGAACCGCCTGGCACATTCTCAAAGATTTCATAGCGCCTGCTGTTCTGGGACAGGACGTAAAAGATGCCAATGACTTCCAGCGACGTGTCGCACCAATTCGCGGTCATCACCTTGCAAAAGCAGGTGTGGAAATGGCCATTTGGGATTTGCTTGGCAAGCGTGACGGTAAATCACTTCGACTCATGTTAGGAGGGGTGCGCAACAAGGTTGATGTGGGCGTTTCAGTTGGGTTGCAAACCAATCCGGAGACACTTGTCCAGACTGTCGAGAACTATCTCTCCCAGGGTTACGGGCGGATCAAAATTAAGATCAAACCCGGGCGCGACGTGGGGGATGCCACTGCTGTTCGCAAAGCATTTCCCGCCATCAAATTGCAGGTAGATGCAAACTCCGCTTATAACCTGGAGACAGCTGATACGCTCCTGCCGCTCGATGCTCTTGATTTGTTGCTTATTGAACAACCGCTGCATGAAGATGATATCTGGGAGCATCACTACCTTCAGGGAAAATTCCGCACGCCGATTTGCCTCGATGAATCGATCATCACCCCACGACATGCGCGTGCTGCCCTTGATATGGGCGCCTGCAAAATTATCAATATCAAAGCAGGGCGCGTGGCTGGTTTAAGTCAGGCTGTTGCCATCCATGATTTATGCCGTGCGGAGGGTGTTGCGGTCTGGTGTGGCGGGATGCTTGAAACCGGTGTGGGGCGTGCCAGTAATTTGGCGCTGGCCTCTCTACCCGGTTTTGTTTTACCTGCGGATATTTCTGCCTCGGATCGCTACTACACACGCGATATCACACGCGAGAGGTTTGTCCTGAACTCTGACAGTACCATTACCGTCCCTGATCAACCCGGTCTTGGCGTGACCCTCGACAATGATGCACTCAATCAGTTCAGCCTCGCTCAACTTACTTTGAAAGCCTGATGGTCAAAAAAGCTTCGCTTGCTGCCATCTCCATTGTGTTACTGGTCGCCTGTTCCCCCTCAGGTAATAATCCCGTCTTGACTCTGGTCCCTGGATTGGTAACTACGGATCCGGACGCCACACAGACTGCGACACCTTTCCTGCCACCGGGATATATTTCTCCCATGCCAGGTAAGAACACCCCTGGACCGATTTCACACACCCCAGGTTCTCCATTTGCGACTCCTCAGCTTTTTCTCCCACCATCGGCGCCTCCGTTTCTTAGAGAAACGATTCAGGGCTGGGGAATGTCCATCACAGATCAAGCAGAACTCGCCAGCGCTCGAATTGTTATTGAAAATAAGGAGCCGGAGATCAGCAGTTCATTTACTTCAATTTATGCCCTGGTTGCACCTTTTCCGACCGTCGTGGATTCAGTTCCCTTTGCGGATGTCCAAAATACCTGGATGGGGATTCCTTCAGGTGCGTTTGCCGGTCATCCTCTGATGATGGACCAGGCCACTTACGAAGCCCTACAAGCTTTGTTGGGTGAACCAGTTCCGGGGGCGGTAAGGATAATCCCTGCTGATCGTTTGTTGGACACTGCCTGGGCGGAGCATCCCACCTGGGCGGTAGTCCCGTTTGAGTTGCTCAATCCAAAATGGAAGGTTCTCGAGTTAGATGGGCAATCTCCTCTGCGAAAAGAATTTGACCCGGGAGCCTATCCGTTAAAAATCCGTTTTTACTGTGAGGGAACATGCGGTGTCCTGCCATCTTCAAACCGCGATCCGGAAAAGCTAAGCACCCTGATCATGACCGGTACGACTGCACTGGTGCGTGCGACAGCCTTCAAAATGGAGGAAAACGGTTTGACCTACCCGGCGCAGGACATTGGTGATATCTTGCGCTCAGCGGATATTTTGCATATCACCAACGAAATATCTTTCGTTGAAAATTGCCCTTTTCCAGAACCCAACCGCCGGACGCTGATGTTCTGCTCGGATCCTCGTTATATTGCTCTGTTGGAGGATATCGGCACGGATGTGGTTGAATTGACGGGGAATCACGTGAACGATTGGGGTTCACGATGGCTGGGCTCGACAGTGGAGATGTACAACGCCCGTGGTTGGGGGCATTTCGGCGGTGGTTCTAATTTATCGGATGCCATGACCCCCTATAAAGTTGATAACAATGGCAATAAAATTGCTTTCATCGGCTGCAACATCGCTGGTCCACCGAGCGCATGGGCAACGGAGACGACGCCTGGTGCTGCGCCGTGTGGCGATTACGCCTGGGTGAAAAATGCAATTGCAGGATTGCGTGCGGAAGGTTATCTACCATTGACAACGGTTCAATTCAATGAGTATTACCAGCTGCCGCCGTCCGAAACTCAGGCACGCGATTTTGGAAGACTGGCCAAGGCAGGCGCGGCGGTTGTCATGGGGAGTCAATCTCACTTCCCGCAAGGGTTCGCGTTCGAAGGGGATACCTACATTCACTATGGTCCTGGAAACCTGTTTTTTGACCAGATGGATATTCCAGTGGTTGGAACACGACGCGCAGCGATTGACCGGTATACCATTTACGATGGGCGAATATTAGGCGTGGAGTTGATCACTACCATGCTCGAAGACTGGTCCCGTCCTCGTTTGATGACAACGGAAGAACGCCAACAGTTTCTGATGGAGTTATTCACAGCTAGCGGTTGGTAATTGGTACCTGAATGGAGAACTTATGACTATTTATGATATTTCCCTGAGCATTTCCCCAGAACTGCCTGTCTGGCCGGGCGACCCAGCGATAGTCTTGGAACAAGTCGAATCAATGGATCGAGGCGCGCATGCCAATGTGACGAGGCTGGCCATGTCAGCTCATACCGGCACTCATGTGGATGCGCCGCATCATTTCTTGAACGACCACCGCACCGTTGACCAGCTTTCTCTCGACATATTGACTGGTCGGTGTTACGTGCTTGACCTGTCAACGCTGGAAGGTCATATCACGGCCGAAGTGCTGGGAAAAGCGGAGATCCCACCCAAAACAGAGCGCTTGTTGGTCAAGACAAAAAATTCCTCGCGCTGGCAGGTTGGTGAAAGGGAGTTTTTTACCGGTTTTCAAGCTGTGACGGAAGATGGGGCGCAATGGCTGGTAGAAAACGGGATTAAGTTGATCGGCGAGGATTATTTATCTGTCGCGCCTTATAAACAATCCATTCCCACGCATACCTTGTTGTTCAAAGCG
>JBGOXG010000017.1:0-22360 GCA_041479025.1 Anaerolineae bacterium | reverse complement strand
GGTTATTGGAAAAACCACCCCAGGGCTGGATACCCACGATTGGGGGTTGATCTCGGTTGTGGACAACCGAACCGGAAAGACTACCCGGGAAGGCGTATTTGCTGGCGGCGACGATGTGACCGGACCAGACCTGGTCGTGACCGCCATGGTGGCAGGTCGAAAAGCTGGATGGGCAATCGATGAATATCTAAACTCCAAATGATCACCGTTAATTATTAATGGAACCGCATATACAGCGGGTTGAGGGCGCTGCAAAGAAGGACACCTGGCAGATGATCGACCATCTGCCAGGTGTTTTGTTAGAACTCATTAATGAAGTCCATTGTAAAGCATACACCAAAATTTCTCGCAAGAATCAAAGGTATAATCGCTAGGCAATAATTTATCCCGTCAATTGAAGAGCAAAATGCCACCTGACACATCCCTCAAATTCCCCGCTACTGACATCCGCCTGTTGCCGGTGGATGCTAGCCTGTTCAAAGCCATCAGCGGCGGACAATTCGCCAGCCGCGAACTTTACCATCTGCGCCTGCTGGCAGAACATGCCGTGCTGGTGGGAGGATTCGACGAGTTGATTTGCCTCGACCTGCTCAAGTTTGCGCCTTTCGATTACCAGGTGCATGCTGCTCAGATTATGCTGCGTCGTTTTCGCGGGCGCGGCATGTTCTGCGATGAAGTCGGGCTGGGCAAAACCATCGAAGCTGGACTGGTGCTCAAAGAGTATCTTACTCGTAACATTGTTCAGCGTGTGATGGTGGTCACACCCGCCGCGCTGGTGGAACAATGGCGCGATGAGCTGGCTGTCAAATTTGACCTACCCGGTTTCGTTACAAGCGCCGACGCTGAGTTCCGCGCCGCAGGAGCCGAGGCCTGGGAACGCTTCCCGCTGCTGATTGCCTCGCTGGCTACCGCGAGACGGGCTGAAAATCACGCCCGTCTCGCGCAAATCCCCTACGACTTGATCGTGGTGGATGAAGCTCATCATCTCAAAAACCGTAACAGTGCCTCATGGAAATTTGTCAACGAGTTACAGCACAAGTACATTTTACTACTCACCGCCACCCCTGTTGAGAACAACCTCGACGAACTTTATAACTTAATTACCTTGCTCAAGCCAGGGCAATTGAAAACACCGCGTGAATTCCGCAAACAGTTTGTGGTCAGTGGGGATCCTCGTTTGCCAAAAAACCGCGGCCAACTGCGCGAACTGCTAGGTGATGTGATGGTGCGCCACACCCGCAGTCAGGTCAATATCAAACTCCCGCCGCGCCAAGCCAATACCATCCGTCTGAATCTTTCTGCGGAGGAAAGCGCGTTTTACCAGGCCGTCAGCGCTTATATCCGCGCATCTCTCACTCAGACCCCGTTATCTAATGGGGAAGCGATCGGGAGCAGGGGAGAAAACGCCGGCTTGCGCCAGGTGGACCGGCTTGCTTTGCTCACTCTTCAGCGCGAAATCGGCAGCAGTCCTCAATCTGCCGAGCCGATGCTGCGCTCCCTGGCAGCCCGCGCTCGCGACGATGAAGCCCGCCGCGTCCTACTCAGCCTAGCCGACCAGTCTATACAAATCCGCGCTTGGGCTAAGGCCGATGCGCTCGAAAAATTACTCATAACCATTCTGCGCGACCCGACCGAGAAGATCATCATTTTCACCCACTTCCGCCGCACCATCGACCGGCTCTCGGAGCTTCTGCGGCAAATGAATATCGATTTCGTCACCTATCACGGCGAGATGGATATCAGCGCCAAAAACCAGGCCATTGAAACGTTTGAGAAACGCGCCCGCGTTTTGCTCTCCACCGAGGCTGCAGGGGAAGGGCGCAACCTCCAGTTTTGCCGGACGATGGTGAATTTCGACATTCCATGGAACCCCATGCGCATAGAACAGCGCGTTGGGCGCATTCATCGTGTGGGACAGACCCGCGACGTCCGCATCTACAATCTTTCGGCACGTGGCACAGTGGAGGATTACCTGCTTGAGATACTCGACCAAAAACTCAACATGTTTGAACTGGTCATCGGCGAAATGGGTATGATTTTGGGGCAGTTTTCTGACGAGGGTGATTTTGAAGACCTGCTGGTCGATGTTTGGGTGGGATCTCAGAGCGCAGAAGAACTGCGTGCCGGGTTTACCCAACTGGGCGAGAGCCTTGTCCAGGCGCGGCAGGCGCACCAGCAAGCCCAGGAATACGACGAAGCCTTGTTCGGCGAAGACTTTTCGGCAGAATAGCTCATGGATCAAGATACCACTCTCGAACAACTCGTGCTCGGCGCTTGCCGCCAGATGGGCGGCTGGGTGGATCCACCCGCCTATGGCATCTACGAAACCCTGCTGCCAGATGAAGTAGCCGCCCGCTGGGGTGTTGCGCCGCACCAGCGTCTCACCTTCAATGCCGCCAACAGCCAGCCTGGCGTTACTTTTTTGCATTACGGCCACGCGTTCGTAGAAGCTATCGTCAATGAACTGCGCTGGCAAAACCCCAACGGGCAATTCTTCATCAACAATGTGCGCCCTGAAAAGCCCGGATTATATGCCGTCATTGAAAAAGCCACCTCTTTACCCAACGCCAAAATGTTTCCTGTGCCTGGCGCGGCAACACAGGTGCGCATGCACCACTACGCCCGTTTCAACTTCAAAGTCAGTCTGATTGCAGATGAAAAACGCGAACTGATTCTGCCTGTATGGATGGATGTGCAACGAGGCTGCTCCGTTACCGGGGCTGATATTGAGCGAGTGGCCATTCTCGATACGCAGAGTGAGCATCACAACGTTCCATCCGCCAACGTATTTTGGAACAATCAGCCGCCGCTTATCCCCCAAACACTGGCGGCGCTGCTGGAGCGCGCACGCCAATCGGTGCCACCGACTCTGGGCGAGACACTGGCGCACCTCCAAAAACGCCTAGGACGTTTTCTGGAACTTGACCGCGCTCGCCTCACCGATTACTACGCTGACCTGTTGAAAGACGCCGAGCGCCGTCTGCAAAAAGCCGAAGACGACCGCCGCAACGCGTTGGAATCGAAAATTGCGGCCATCGCTGTTGAACGTGAAGCGAAATTGGCCGATGCAGCCCAAAAATATCACCTACGCATCCAGTTGGAACTACTGAATCTCGCCATCGTCGCCTTGCCAAAGCTGGATTTGACAGTGGAAATCCGTAAGCGTGCGGTGACGATTAAACGGGTGACGAGTTGGAATCCGCTGCTGCATGGCGTTGAGTCGCTGTGCTGCGATGTGTGCGGCCAGGCAGGGCAGTCGCTCCTTTTGTGTGAAAACGGTCATCTGGCGCACACGGGATGTCTTGCGCCGCAGTGTGTGGACTGCAAACGCACATACTGCCAGAAGTGCGCCCATGAAGTGCAGGCCTGCGTCGTGTGCGAGCGCCCGGTGTGCGTCAACAGCCTTGTGCGCTGTGTTGAGTGCAAGCGGTCGACCTGCAGCGAGCATGTGGGCGCATGTCACGCTGATCAGGGGCAGCCTCGCAAAATCCTTCCCGAAAATGAAAACTCCGTCTTACCAGAAGTAAGCGACGGGAAGAAAATAGCCACATCAAAAACGGAAGCGACCCCCCTGCCAAAAACGTCCGCGAAACGGGAAAAGCTCACAGCCCGGCCATCTCGCCTGAAAACTGTCCCGCTCAAACCGCTCGCGGACTATGTGGAAGTCTACGCTGACCCATTGTCCGGCACAATTACGGCTTACGCAATGGTCAAAAAACGCGAACTGTGCATGCGTGGGTGGAAACTGGTTGAAACTGGGATTGCGGTGTATTGCCGATGTGAAAAAGGTAAGGACTGCCAGGAAGACGGGATGGTTTATCTCCCGCGTGATGATGTTGATCGGCAGGCAAACAGTTTGCTGGCTATGTTCCTGGATGAGTACCGTGTTCCGAAGAACAAGGTGCGTTATTTTCAAATTCGCCAGGGGAATACTTTTGACGAAAAGAAGTTGAAGGTGCCTTCGAGTTGGAAAGACCCCGCTGCGCTGGAAAAGGCGCGCCAGGGCTTTGAGAACTTAAGAGCGAGTCGCCTGTGATGTACCCATCCGCACCGCAAGAGAACACAATATCTGCTCGAGACAAGGCTGACACTCCCACAACCTTCTTAAAGTCAGGAGATGCTTATCATCTCAAAAAAACGTGGTTTGCCAGAAAGGGCAAAGCTGAGTAACGTTAGTTTACCTGTTAATCTGCTTTTTGGGAATCATCCAATTTACCTGGCGCTTTCCCCTACTTTTTGAGATGATACTGATATATCTATTATTACAACGCAAAGTTGCCGATTTTAGCCTTACCGAGCAGGCAAACTGACGCCAAATATAGCTTCCAAAAGCAGTTTTGCCTGTATTTTCAGCGTCAAGTCGTCTGACATTGCGCTGTAATACTATTCTTTATGGTTATAATGCCTTCTGTGAATGCAATCCTTCGCCACCCCATTCTCTGGGCGATCATCATTGCCGTGTTTGGCAATATGACGACCAGCTCCGCTCAAGCAGGCACCATCCCTGAACAGGCTGGAATGCTGTCTTCAGATGTGCAGTTTGATTACTTTACCTGGACAGTAAATGCTGCCTGGCAGAAACTCCAGCTCAGCGCAATGAGCATGCCCTATTATCTCAATAATGATCAACGCAAACAGGTGGTCTATGACTATATTCAGATTACGAGAGATATTGAGAAACGTGAGAGCGATCTGGATCAAATTTATGCCGACCCCGCCATTATAGACAAGGACGCTTCTTCCGCACCCTTGCGGAAGGAATTGAACGAACTAACCCACCAGCAGCAAAACCTGGCACCCTTCACCGAATCGGTGATACAAGATCAAGTCGGCTCGGTCGCTTCGGAAATGGGATTGACGACCGGCGGGCAACCGATTCCTTCGGTGCTTTATAAAGTTTCACCTCTCCCGCTGGCATTGATCATTTCTCCTCGCGAAAAAGTCCAACAGGATGCCAACCTCTCGCTGCTCCCCGACCTGACCGTTGAACAGCGCGAAATCCTCGAGACAGAGGTGGATAAACAGCTCAATGTATCATCGCTCATCGTCCCGGTTGGCGGCATCGGCGCATACCCCACCATGGTAATGCGCACGAGCGATTTGAGATGGCTGACCGAAGTTGTCGCGCACGAATGGATTCACAATTTCCTGACCCTGCGTCCCCTCGGAATTCGATACGACACCACACCAGAATTGCGTACAATGAATGAGACTACTGCCAGCATCGCTGGGAAAGAGATCGGGCAGCGTGTCATTGAGAAATACTACCCTGAACTGATCGCGCGGGAACAAACCGCCTCCGGGCTGGTTTCACAATCCAATGGGCGACCAAACCCAGGCGATTTTCGCCAACCGTTTGATTTTCGAGTGGAGATGCACGAGACCCGGGTCACAGTAGACCAGCTTCTTTCGGAAGGTAAAATTGAAGAAGCTGAAAACTATATGGATTCACGCCGTCAACTATTCTGGGATAATGGCTATGCCCTGCGAAAACTGAACCAGGCTTATTTCGCTTTTTACGGTGCTTATGCAGACGTCCCGGGTGGTGCAGCCGGTGAAGACCCGGTCGGTCCAGCAGTCCGTGCGCTGCGGGAACGCAGTGCGACACTGGCTGAATTTATATATCGCGTCGCCTGGATGACTTCATTTGATGAACTAAAGGTAGCCGTCCAATAAGGAAACTGCCGAATACAAATTAGGTTTCGTAATTCTGTTTTCATTGTCGTCTCTTGTTCTAATCGACAGGTGAGGAAAGAAACATGCGCACTCTCATTCCAATCTTTAGCATTCTTGTACTTTTAGTGCTGGCAGCCTGCGGAAATGGGATTTCCGCTCCAACTGCCACACGGCTCCCCACTCTCACGCCGAAACCATCTCCTACCTTTGAGGCTCTCTGCCAAAGAATCAGCATTGAACCTACCCCGGATGCCAAGGAAACATCTCTTTTCCCGGCAGTAAGTGATGATGACCACGTCGTCGGACCGAAAGATGCCGCGATGACCATCATCGAGTATGGCGATTTTCAATGACCCTACTGCGCTTACCTTGCGCCCGTGCTGGCGCAACTCCAACAACAGAATCCTGATACAGTCCGCCTCGTCTACCGCAATTTTCCGCTCGAAACCATCCACGACAAAGCCGCCCTATCTGCCCAAGCTGCAGAAGCTGCCGGAGAGCAGGGCAAGTTCTGGGAAATGCATGATTTTCTCTTTGCCACACAACAGGAGTGGAGTGCCTTCACCTCTGATGAATTTTCTAAATGGCTGCCCGGGCAGGCAATCACCCTCGGGTTGGATGCAGCCCAGTTCAAGATCGATTTGACCCGTGAGGACATCGTCAAAAAAGTAAACGAAGCATGGGAAAATGGTAAAAAAATCGGGCTGCCTGGAACACCTTTCGTGCTTATTAATGGTCAGATCTACGGCGGCCCTCTTGATTACACCAGTTTAAACCAAATAGTCAATCTGCTTTCCATTGCTGAAAGGCAGTATAAAACCTGTCCACCTTTAATAATAGATCCTTCCAAACAATATATAGCAAGGCTTAAAACTGAAAAGGGCGAGGTAGTCATTGAACTGTATGCTGATAAGGCTCCCAACACAGTAAATAATTTCGTTTTCCTCGCCAATGACGGTTGGTTTAATGGGATCACCTTTCATCGCGTGATTGCGGGAGCTGTGGCTCAAACTGGAGACCCGACAGGCACCGGCATGGGAAATCCAGGCTACTACATCGATAATGAAATAGACCCGTCTCTAAAATATGATAAACCCGGGGTGGTCGGAATGGCAAATTCCGGGCCAAACACGAATGGGAGTCAGTTCTTTATTACCTTCGTCCCTGCACCTAATCTCGATGGAGGGTATACGATTTTTGGGCAAGTCATTAGCGGCATGGATGTCTTGTATCAGCTAACTGCTCGCGATCCGAAATCCGGCACTTCACCGCCACCAGGAGATAAACTCATCAGTGTGACCATTGAGGAGAGGTAATGCAAAACCGCAGAAATACGCCCTGGACTTCGATCCTGCTGCTCTTTTTGAGCTCATTATCCTCCCTGATCTGTTTCGGTGCTGGAGCAGTGATGGGTTTTACCGGCCTCATGGAATATTTGTCGGGGAATGTCGAATTTGCCAAATCAACGCTGATGCTTTCTGCGGGATTATTGTTCCTGGGCACGGTTTTCTTGCCAGCTGTGTATTACAGCTTTATGCGTATCTCAAATAAGCCCGAGGCAGACTTGCCCTTGCAGAGAATCCCAACGACAGCGTTGATCATAGTCTGGATCGCTGCAGCCGGTCTCGGGTTGCTTTTGGAGAAACAGGAATCCATGTTCCTTCTACTGTTACCCTTGAATTTGTTGACAGTGGTATTGCCGGTTTGGATCCTCGCTCGAATTGCTTTACACGGCCTGGATGTCGGATCGAATGAGCGTCGCTGGGGAACAATCACAGTTGGGATGGCGATTGTCCCATTTCTCATCGGAATTGCGGAAATAATGATAATTGCTTTCATTGGGATCGTAGCAATTATATGGATTAGCCTAAATCCATCCTTGTTGCACTCTATCGAGGCTTTAAGCGCGCGATTGATGTACACCAGCAACCCTGATGCGTTAGTGAGAATTTTGACTCCCTACCTTCTTAACCCGGCAGTAATCATCACTGGTCTGATTTTCTTCTCGGTTTTCACTCCACTCATCGAGGAAGTCTTAAAGCCTTTGGGTGTATGGCTCGGCTCAAACCAGATAATCACTCCTCAACAGGGATTTGCTTTCGGGGCATTATGCGGCGCAGGATATACACTTGTGGAGAGTCTGGGAGCCTTATCGAGCAGTTCTAACGCCTGGGGACTGCTTTCCATAGCACGGGCTGGATCGGATTTATTGCATATTGTCACAACCGGGTTGATGGGATGGGCGCTGGTGAGTGCCTGGCGGGAGAGAAAATATCTCCAGCTTGGTCTGACTTATCTCGCCGTTGTCCTGCTCCACGGCATTTGGAATGCATTGTCATTGTCATCCGCAGTTGGAATAGCCATTGGATATATGTCAAATCTATCGCCCTGGTTGAAAAGCCTGCCAGTGATTTCTGTAACCGGATTGATGATGTTGGTTTTACTCAATTTCTCTATTCTGATTCGAGCAAACAGGATACTACGAGAGACTTCTCCATCTCAAATTCAAATTGATACGATCGGGGTGGAACCAATCGACCGAATGAAATCTTAGTAATCCCGGATGAATCGGCGGTATAATCGCATCTTGTGTTTTAAGCGCATGCCCTCGTTCTTGGCTTTTACATAACATACTATTTGAGATTCTTTTCATGGATACAATAAAAAACCTTGTAGACCTGTTTTTAAACCTCGATCAATATCTGGAACAGATCATCCTGCAGTTTGGCGCAGTGACGTATATCCTGTTGTTCTTCGTCATTTTTGCCGAGACGGGTTTTGTAGTTACGCCCTTCCTGCCCGGAGATTCTCTCATCTTTGCCGCTGGCACTTTCGCAGCCCGAGGTTGGCTTAACCCTCTTATACTGTTTGTATCCCTTTCACTGGCTGCCATATTGGGGATACGGTAAACTATTGGATTGGTCATAGCATCGGTTCGCGTGCTTATACCGGAGAAGTAAAATGGATCAAGAAGGAATATATTGATAAGACACATGCCTTCTTCGAGAAATACGGCGGGAAGACCATCGTACTGGCGCGTTTTGTTCCTATTGTGCGTACTTTCGCGCCATTTGTAGCTGGCGTGGGAGAGATGAGTTATAGATATTTCATCACCTATAACGTCGTTGGTGGAATATTGTGGGTGAGCATCTTCCTCGGGTTGGGATACTTTTTTGGAAATATCCCCTTCGTCCAGAAAAATTTCGAGTTGGTGATTATCGCCATCATCCTGATTTCGGTGGTACCGGCCGTTTACGAAATCGTAAGGTCGAGGATGGAAAAAAAGGTCGAGGCAGAATCTATACAAGCAAAATAAGAATGGAAGAAAAAAAAAGGCTGGATGTTAGAGCATCCAGCCTTTTTTGATCCCCTGCACGAACAACTATGGCACCAACCTCAAGTGCCCTTCGGAATTATCGATGATGGATTGTTCTTCTCCCCACATCGGATAGTATTGGATTTTCCGCCATAAATCAGCCATGTCAATGTAATGCTCGCTATACGCATGACCCGATTGGCCTGTCGTGTGGACAGAAACCGAGTTGTTCAGGTTGCTCAGGTCCACGATCATGCGCATGGATGGCAGCCAGTTTACTTCATATGAATCACCCACGTCCCATCCTGTTGCATTGACGATACTCTTTCCACCTGCAGTTGGGAATGGACCACGATTGAAGAGGGCTTCAATCGGCGCAATTCCCGACTTGCCAAGCGTCTGGTTACGGAAAGTGGCCGTGTGCATTTCGCCCCAAGTTGGCCATTTGGCTGGAACACTTCCATAATATTTGTTCAAATTCTCAACGGTATCCGCCAGCGCTTTTGCAAAGATGTCGTCACGTGTTTCAACCTTGTCCTCGGTAGTCACATCATCCCACCAGGCAGAATCTGGCTGATTGACTATCTCTCGAATGACTTCGTACCATCGCGCTCCCCCGGCAGCTGCATAATCCTCCGGGAGTTGATCGTTAAAGGTATCGCTAAGCAGGAACCACCAATAGCGCTCAAAGAACGCCGCCTGGCGAGATTCCATTGTGTCCTGGTAATCCCAACCGGTGAGCACATTTCTGGCTTCGTCCAGTTTGGGGTCATCCACCTTGAGCTGCAGCAGCGAAGGGGCGATCGTTTCAGCGTTCAGGTTCTTATCGTCCCCTTGCATTTTCTGGAAGTAGGCAATATCAATCGGGCCGGGAGCGTTCTCAATCATATCCACGATGCGCTTGGCTCTGAAACCGTAGTCCCAATCTGTGCTGATCAGATAGGGGTAATCGTTCGGCGGAACCTGGTTATTGGCGGTGACGATGTAACCGCTTGACGGATTGACCTGATACGGTAATTCGTCAAATGGAATATAGCCTGTCCATTCGTAATCATCTGTCCAGCCTGGGACGGGGAGCCGGCCATCGCCGTTCTTGCGGATGGGAACATTCCCGGGCATCTGATACGCGATGTTCCCTGAAGTGTCGGCATACAACAGGTTCTGGGCCGGGACTTCGAACCCGCGCGCTGCTTCTCGGAATTCATCCCAGTTTCGGGCTTTGTCAAAGCCCCAGATTGCCTCAAAGACACTCCCGGGTTCCAGGGCTGTCCAACGTAGAGAGACAACGTACGGGTCAGGCAGGGGAATGCCCGTCTGTTCTGTGTAGGGTTTAACGGGTGTTGCTCCTTTCACCGGCTTTACGGTTTGCAGGAGCGGTCCGTAAGTATCCGAAACCACCGGACCATGCCGGGTAGCCCTGACCGTGATGGTAACCGGATCGCCCCCCGCAACTTTAATGGTTTCTTCATGCAGGGCCATATCCACCCACTGACCGTTTACCTCATACTGGTTTGGGTTATCAGGGTTCACCTTTTCGATGTACAAATCCATGACATCCGGGCCAACATTCGTGAGAGCCCAGGCGATCTGGTCATTATGTCCAATCACAACGCCGGGCACACCGGCAAAAGAGAATCCACCCACTTCATAGGGGCAGGCATCGCTTTTGGGTTTGCAGTGTAATCCGATTTGGTACCAGATGGATGGCATCTGGATCACCAGATGAGGATCATTGGCGATGAGCGGTTTCCCGGATTCTGTCCGAGTACCGGAGACTGCCCAGCTATTCGATCCGATTCCAGCCCCGGAAGGACCCAGAACCAAATCAAGCAAGGCGAAGTTGTTTTTGATATTTTCAAAATTGGAAAGTCCCAGGATTGGTTGCATTTCATTTGTATAATCGAACAGTGGAGTGGAGGAATTGGTAAAATCACCAATCCCCGGGACAATGACAGGATGGTCCGATGGATAAGGTGGAAAGAGCTCATCCACCTGTTCCGATGTCAGGGTCTTCAACAAAATGGACCGCTCTATTTCTGCGCCCATATTTCCACGCAGGTCCCAGGCCATCGCCTTTGCCCAGGTCAGGGAGTTGACAGGCGTCCAGGGTTCGACGACATAACCCGGATTGATGAGTTTGAGTACACCATATTCGAGGCTCAGCGCCGTGCCGGAGTGGTCAGCCAGATAGGCATTTACGCCATCAATGTAGGCTTGAAGGATCACTTTAGACTCAGGGGTGAAATTTTCCCATTCCGTCTCGGCGATTTGACGCCAGCCCAAAGTCCGCAGAAAGGCATCGGTCTCCAATTGGGAATCGCCAAACATCTCCGACAAACGCGCTGAACCAATATGCCTCCAAAAGTCCATTTGCCAGAAGCGATCCTGGGCATGCACATATCCCTGGGCAAAAAATAAATCATGGAGGGTGGACGCATAAATATGTGGGATGCCCATCTGATCGCGATATATATCCACAGGGTTATCAATCCCCTGAACATTCATCGCCGACAAACCTTCCACATCGTTCATTTTTATTTCGCCATCCGTCAATGGATATGAACGGCGCACATTTATGAATCCGAACACACCGGCGACAAGTACAATGATAACAAGCACGCTGAAAAAACCGATCAAGAACTTACGAAGTCTGGGTGACATTGCTCCTCCTTGGCGTGGGAATGGCGAATATGCATTGGGTAACTTTGCTGATGATAGAACACATTGGAACATAAATGGTCACGAATCAAAATTCCCCGTCGAATAAGAACTGGCGGGGAATTCGAAATTAAAAGGATCAATTTATGGCATCGGATTGTTGTACGCCCAATCGTCACCTAGGATAATCGTTACATCGGCTGGTGATGAACTTTCGAACTTTATCTGGAATTGTACTGCTGCATCTACCTTGAACAAGTCAAACAGGTATTTGGTCATATAGGGCTTGCCGCGGTGATCAATGATAACGGTGCGAGGATAGCCGATCTGTTGCGGGTTGCCTACGATGGCGACATTCATCCCCAACGATTTAAAGTAGTCACCCGTCTTGCCAGCCAGACCCGCTGTATATGTGCCGTTCAAAATTTCAAGAGAAGCACCTTCGTCAATTGCGAGTTGAACTGGTTCACCTTTTGCCAGAGGGTTGATCGAGCCCCCATCGGTAAACATCTGGTCGCGTAGTTCTCGGATTTTATCAGGTATGGGCACAAAGATACTCATTACCTGCCCATCCTTGCCCACAACATTTGCCAGAGTTACCATCTTGTAGTCGATGATAGAGGTCTTGATCTCCTCACTTGGGATATCTTTTGCCAGCATTGCCAGCTTGAGGGCGTCATTAAGCGTGAGATTGGTGTGGATACCAGAAGCCAGTTCTTGATAAATGGCCGGGGCTTTTGCAACCAGAGTGGGGAAATTAGCCGGGTTAGTTATCTTATCTTTTAAGGCCAGAATCACCTGCTGTTGACGATGAGCGCGATCCACATCACCGCCTTGGGTGTGGCGATTGCGAGCATATGCCAGCAGAGTTGCGCCATCCATGCAGTAACCCTTGTCTTTATTAAGATGAATGGTATTACCCTTTCCAACAGGGTCGATGTCCATTTCCTGGTAGGACCAGATATGGACGCAACCCAGTTCATCCACCATGCGGGTAAATGCATCAAAAGAAATCACCGCATAATACTGCACAGGAACCCCGATCACATTTTCCACGGTCTTGGCAGCGAGCGCAGGGCCTCCACCCGGGAGCTTGTACGCCTCTCCCAGGGCGTGAGCAGTGTTGATTTTTCCATGGTCAAATCCGGGAATGTTTACCCACAGATCGCGCGGGATTGAAAGCATCCCGGCGGTTTTAGTAATGGGATCAATGGTTAAGAGAATCATCGAATCTGAACGCGAAGGACCATTGCGGTCTTTAGACCAATCGGCGAAATCGAGCCCCATCACGAGAATATTAACACGTGAAGCGCCGTCCCACGTTGGCGGCAGGTTCGATGGCGGAACGACTGCCTCAGGGGTGAGATTGGGTTGTGCTTGTGTATCGTTATTTGAACTGCCATTATCGGTGATGGCAATCCCGGGTAAATCGGTAAATGTCCATGATACGATAATCCCTCGCATCAGGAAAAACGCCCCAACCGCCAAAACGATTGAAATTGCCAAAATGAGGTAATGTTTCCAATTTAGTTTCATAGTGTTTGTTTTAATCTCTGTCGAAAAATTAATCAGGTTTGAAATAAACCATACCCACACCGAGATTCTCAAGTCCCTGCTCAGCCCAGTACCTGACCAATACAGAGTCGTTTTCCAGCACCTTCATGAACACAGGGATTGCGCGTGGGTCACGGATTTCGGAAAGAGCACGGGCTGCCTCGATGCGTGCTGCCTGTGTGCCATTTTCCATAACGGATAATAGTTCAGGAGTAGCATCCTTACCAATTCCAATCAATGCGTTTGTTGCCAGTGTGGCGACCATTCTATCAGGGTCATCGAGCGCTGCAATTAATCGGGGAGCAACAGACGGGTTAGGATGGAGGCACAGCGCCATAGCAGCACTCTCGCGTACAGCTCCGGACGGATCTTGAAGTCCGGGAATAAACCATGTCGCATCTGCCCCCGGCATTTGCGCCAGGGCGCAGAAAGCCCACCAACGTACATCTTCATTTTCCTTACCTCTCATAATGAGAAGGTCAGGGATCGCTTCTTTATCCAGAACAATTAGCTGCGAGACGGCACGCTCGGCAAGATCATCATCCCCGGAAGTGAGGTCGGCAAGCAAACGTGGGAGCTCGGACATACTACCGCGGGGGGGGCGGGACAGGAAGTGAATCCACTGCAGTGCTTACCCATTTATCTCCCTCGTCGATTAGCATTACGGGGATTTCATCGACGATGGGATACTTCCGGGCGCAATCCTGGCACACAAGCCAGGCATCCTTGTAAAGTGTGAGCAGACCGTCTTTCTCACGGACACAAGCCGGGCAGCGCAGAATTTCGAGCAAGTCTTTACTGACCATAACTCTCCTTAATTGGCTATCGAGAAAGAGAGAACCACCGAGAGCGAATTTTACCACGCCCGCCGGATTACTGACACAGTCCTTCCT
Organism: Anaerolineae bacterium; assembly: GCA_041479025.1. Taxonomy (GTDB): domain Bacteria; phylum Chloroflexota; class Anaerolineae; order Anaerolineales; family Villigracilaceae; genus JBGPQJ01. Next base: position 8,263 of record JBGOXG010000017.1, on the reverse strand, counting down.
CTTCAGCACGTGCTTTCGGATCTTCAGTCCCAGGACCATATTCACACACAGCCTGCCATGGGGCGTAATGCGTATTGAAATAATCCTGATTGATCAGTTGACCGCCGCGGGTAACCCGCCGCACTACCTGAACATCAGCGCCTTCAGCCGCCCAGTCCGTCTGCTTGATGGCACCGGGTTCAAGGTCAGGGTTTTCCTGGAACACGGGATCAGGCGCAGGCACCCGATTGAATGGGCCGGTTGTTTCCCAATCAACGGTGCGACCGTCCTTTGTGGAATAGAATTTCCAGGTGATTCGCCGAGCTCCCACATTGACATACGTCTCCATCAATAACCAATAAGGGGTGTCATTCAAGAATTTTAAATCCACCAGCGGAAAGTAAACCGTCGCATCCAGCCCCGCCAAGTTAGGGTTGATGCCGTTCTCTGTCTGTTCGTAATACGAAACACGATATGCATGCGCGGAACGTTCGACAATCGGATAACCGGCAAAGAAGACAGTACGGAAAAGCGTTGTGCTGACCTGGCACACACCGCCGCCGACGCCTTTGATGGTCTTGTTGCCGTAAATAATCAAGGCTTCGGCATAACCGTTATCGAGGCTTATATCGCCAAGCACCTGTCCCATCGAGAATGTTTCACCGGGTGCGATAAGCAAACCATGGAAGGATCCAGTAGCTATCTTGATATTCTGGATGCGAGGAGTACCCGAACCACGGAAATACGTGGAATATGTGATCACATTTTCTGTGATCCCCAACGATGCAGCGGTCGCGTCGCTTTTAACCGCCGGTTCTGTGGTGTCCACCGCCAATGTGATCACCTGCTGGCCTTCATTGATGGCGTTATTAATTGCGGTAATCGTCTCATCGACCCTCAACTTCCGGCCGAGCACGGCAGGTTCGATCAATTCCAACTGGCGGGTGTCATCATTAAAGATAAACCGGGCGTTCTTCGGCTGTTTATCCAACTCACGGGCAATCCCCATCACGAAAGGCCGAATCATCTGATCACTGACCGAAATGCGGTATTCTCCCGTGCCATTTCCATTCTTGACCTTTTCAACCGTCAGCATGGTCGCCAGCGTGGAGGGGTCTATCTGCCACGGACCCGGTTCACCCAGTTGGGGGTTTGGCATAACGATGTTCAGAGGAGTTTCAAGAATACGTCTGGCAGACTCGGCCGGTTTGCTGACATCAAGCACTTCAGGGGCGCGCTCATCTATTACCAGTGAGACTTCACCATCTTTAAATGTTTGCATCTGGGCAGACACAGCCTCGAGAGTTTTATCCACATTCACCAAATACCCAACTTGACCGGGATTGGCGATGACATTTAAACCTTGAATTTCAAGACTGCCCTCCACCGGCGGGATATCCACCTGGTCAGCCAATGATTGCAGAAAACGATAGGCAGCCCGCTCGTCCAGGATGACCACGGGCGCCACATCCATCCCGGATTGGAATGCACGCAACTGGTTGGACAGGCGGTTCTTGATGCTCCCTGTACGCCCCATCCGGTAGGCACTTGCTGCTGTGGTTGCGGGGTCAAAAAGCATCCCCATTTGTGCCGGCGCTACCACCCAGACATTCTGCCCATTTCTAAGCAGTAACTTTCCACTCAATGGATACTGCACTACCTGGTTGAGTTTTATCTCAGCCTGTTCGCGAGTCAAACCGGATACATCCACGCCGGTGATTCGAACTCCCGGGAAAATGCGTCCGAAGTACCAGGCGTTGTAACCGATCGCCATGAGGGCGACGGCCACGATAAATAGTAAAGCCCCGCCCACAAGAATCCCAAAGAACTGCATGATTACATTTGCAGTTTGGTGGGCAGGGTTTCTTCCTGGGAGTGTAGAGGTTGTCATAATAATTATTCAGTAAATATCAATTACGTCTTTTTTGAAGGAATGGGACCAGCATCGGAGTTCTTGCCTGGTACTCGTAATAATCGCTCCCGAACTCGCGTAATAGTTTTCGCTCTTCAAAATACGCGCCGATCATTATATACAGGGTCAGACTGAAATAAAGCACGAGCCGGTTCAAGGTCATCGCCGGGGTAAGCCAGATAAAGACTAGGCCGGCGGTATAGAGCGGGTGACGGATATATCGATACAACCCGCCCGTCATGATCCTGCTTTCCGACTTGGCGCCCATTATCTGACGCAAGCCCATGAAAGACCAGACATCCGTCTGGAAAACACCGACCACCAGCGCAACCACCGCCATAAGCTGGATGAATAAGGTTACATTCACCCAGGGTTCCGGGATCGTGTAGATTTGGCGGTCCGGAAGCAGGGAAGCGAGCGCCATCACTGGCAGGAAGCTCATTACCGCAAATAAATTATATGCAAGCCTGTACCAATTCATGGCGGGATCGCCAAATGCACGTTGAGCTGCATCCTTGACGCTGGATGAGACGAACAGGGAATGAAACAGTCCCCAGAGTGCAGACGCTACAACCAGTAAAAGGGTTCCCATAATGAAAGGACCAGAATTTACATATTAATGGAGGATGGTTAACTGAAAATGAGAAGGATCCAGGCTACTCTCCCCCAAAAGCAGGCAACTCGATCAATTCTTCATTTGTTTTTACCTGATAAAAGGGCATCCAGGCGATGCCGAAACGATCGACGAAAATATCGCTTTTTCGCGGGGTCAGGGAGATTTCATCCACTTTATCCACCAACCCACCCCAGCGGTTCGTGATCTCCTGGGTTTTCTGGTCGCGCTGTTTCTGCAACTCGTTAATTTGCTCTTTCAATTGAGCAATGGAAACCTTTGATTCTTCCACATTGGCTTCCGCCTGACCTTTCAAGCGGTTTTTTTCCATCGCCCGGCTCAACCGTCCGGTACGCCCCCTGCGGAATACACCCAGGACATTATCAGCTACGGATTGTGTTTGCTCCCAGGTGCGGCTGTTGAGTTCCTCCTGATCGTTTTCAAGCTCGACTTGTTCCTTTTCAAGTTTGCGCTCGAGCGAGCCAATCTGCCGGTCGAGGTTGGCAAATGCTTTCGCCAGTTCAAGATCACGCCCGGCGCGGGCTGCATTAGTACACTCCGTCATGAAATCGGCTTGCGTCATTCCGGGGCGGGTGACTACTTTGAGCAACTTATTTTCGCGCATGGTCATTTTCACAGTGCGGTAGATCCAATCACTGAAATCGCGTTTCATCAATGCGATTGTTTTTGGATCCGTAAGCGGGTTGTTCAATGATTCAAAAATCGCCTGAGGAGCGGGAGAATTCTCCAGCCTGTCCAGGGATGGTCCACGATAGGTAAAATCATCCCACCTAACCGAGCCATTCTTATCGGGATTATCAACCAGCGCCGTCGATTCGAGTTCGGAGTCGATCCCATAGCGCCGGTCGAGGAAGCGCGCTTTGGCGGTGGCCAGCAAAACAGGGCGATACAGGACAGCCGACAACTGTGATTGTGCGGGGAGCGGTTCGGAGGCGGCGGTAAACGCTTCGGTGAGCGAATAGCTCAGGGGCAGGAAAAATTCGTCCACCCCGGCAGGAACGGTCGGTTTTGTGAGACTTCCTTTTGAGGCAGTCTGAGACCGCGCTTTCTGGAGGGCTGGACCAGCCTGAATAGCGGAGGCGGACGAAAGGGAGCCATTACCGGGCGGGACATTTGAGCTGGAATCCGTTTGAGGAGCAGATTCAACCACCGGTGATGGAACTGACAAAACACCGGCACCCGCCAATTTATTGAGGAGTGGGATTTGTGTGCGGGTGAGCGGGCCAGCGAGAAAGTTCATCGTCCAACGGGTCTGGAAAATGACTGCCTTTCCCTCATGGACATTGTGAAGTAGAAAGATACGCTTGCCGAGCGCGGAAATGGTTTTATCAAACTCAGCGCGGTTCAACCCGCCGCCGACGGATTCAAGGCCATCGAGCAGGCGTTCTTTGTCGCGCTCAGTCTGCAGCTTGCCGACAAACCAGGTCCCGGCATTGGAGAGCCCCTTGTAGTCAACATCCACAGGGTTCTGGGTGGCCAGCAGCAGCCCCACACCGAAGGCGCGTGCCTGTTTGAGCATACGCAGGAGGGGCTGTTTGCTGGGCGGATTACGAGTAGGCGGCAGATAGCCATAGATTTCGTCGAAATATATCAGAGCGCGCAGGTAGGAGGAACCCGCCTGGGTGCGCATCCAGGTCTCAACGGCGGAAAGCAGCAGGGTGATGAAGAACATGCGCTCGGCGTCAGAAAGGTGAGCAATGTAGAACACATTGTGGCGCGGTTTGCCATCTGGTGAAAACAAGAGAGAGGGAATGTCGAGCGGATGCCCTTCCCGCCAGGCTTCGAAGGTGGGAGCAGCCAGGATGTTGTTCAAAACCATCGCCAGTGGAATGCGCTCTTTTTCCGGGAAAAAGGTTTCCACCGGGAAGGCGCCCAGCTTTTCGAAAGGCGGCGTCTGTGTTTGCAGGATGAGCTCGGTCAAATCGAGATTCTTGCCCTGGCTCCACGCATTTTCAAAGATGTTCGCGAGCAAAATGTGTTCCCGGGAACGCACCGGGTCGATATCTTCGAAGCCGACTAAACCGAGCAGGGCGGTGACGGTGGCGGAAATTTTTTCTCGCAGGATTTCGCGGTTGCCCTCCCACGGCACGGAAGGGGCTTCGAGCGATGAAAGGATGTTTACCCGCAGTCCGGCATCCGAGCCGGGTGTAAAGACTGAGAAGTTGACCGCGTCCTTCAGGTCACGGATCCGGTCGGGAGTAATTCCCCAATCGGCAAGTCCCTGCTTCCACTGCCCGGCGGTTTCGGTGGAAGCTTGTTCGAGTGTTTTTCCCTGCCGGCGGATCATATCCGTATCCAGCCAGGGTTGAAAATCCGGTGGGGCCAGATCAGGGAAGTGCAACAGCAGATTCGTCAAATCACCCTTGGGATCAATAATGAGGGCAGGGATCTGTTCAAGTGCTGCTTCTTCCATCAATCCGATACACAACCCGGTTTTACCTGAACCGGTCATCCCGGTGACGACGGCGTGCGTGGTGAGATCCGCCGGGTTATACAGGATCTTTTCAGCGGAAAGCTTGCCAGATGAGAGATCGAATGTTCGTCCGAGATAGAAGTTTGCAGTCATAGTCTTTAGAACCCCGGGATGATCAATGATATTTTGTAAAATGTACCCCAGTTTGGTAAAAAAGGCAATCGGTTAATGGCGCACGAATTAAGAAATAAAGGTTGCGCATATCTTTCCACGCAACCTTTATTTTATCGATCGCAGAAATCAATCATCCGAGGGTTCATCCAGCTTGGGGGGTTTCGTCGGGTCATGACCGCCGGAACCATCCCCGCCATTTCCATCGCCGCCACTTCCGCCTTCACCCCCCCCACCTGAACCGGGAGATGATTTCACCTCAATACGGAGAGCGACAAGTGTGCCATCCTGGTTGATATAACCGCGAATTTTGACCTTCGAACCCTCTGAAGGGACGCCGCGCAGTTCGGTTCCGGGGGCGATATAGATTGATTTATTGCCAACAACAATCAGGCTTCCGTTGTAGCTGGCCACAATTCCTTCGATTTCGAATGGCTGCGGCTGTGAGGTGGACTGGTCATTCCCAGAATCCGAATTTTCTGGTTCTGGAGTCTTGCTCGATTCAGGTATCCGCGTTTCTGACTCCTTCGATTTCCCGCCCTCAGGGGTTTCGTTCTTTCCGGATTCACCTCCACCAGAGTTTCCGCTGCCTTTGTTGTCATCCCCTCCGCTCGAAGATCCACCCGAACCATCACCCGTGATTAGATCACTCTCGCTGGAACCGGCAGGTACAACCCTGATTTTGTCTGCCACCACAACACCATTCGTCTGGGTCGCCCCTTCGACACGCACCCACACATTCATCTGGATATCTCCATCCAGACGCGTATCGGGCGTGACAGTGACGGTCACACCAGAAACGATATATTGGGTCGGGAAAATTCCTTCGACCTGTCCGTAGAATTTGACTCGCTCAGAACGGCTCGCATTGATGAGCTCGTTGATTTCTACGACTCGTTCCTGGTCAAACCGGTCTTCAAGCGATTCGCGTTCCGTTGGATCATAAGCCAACTTGAGTTGTAAATTCTCCCAGGTGCGCTTGACGGGATACAACTGGTCGCCGGGCAATGACCCGCTCGAGGCGCGTACCAGCCCTGTTCCGCCGATACCAACCATAAGTGTGATCACGATCAGTACAGCGAAGCCAATCCGGAAAACACGCCCGAATGGGGAGAAATACATCCTCTTCTTTGCTGATTTCTGTTCGCGCATCTCAGCGGCTGCGTTAAGTAATCGGGCTTTGCTGCGGCGCATCACATCGACCGGGACATCTTTCTCAGCGAGGGATTCGACGTCCATGGCTGCGAGCAGGAGCGGTCGCAGCTCGGAGGCAAGCTCGGGATATCGCGCAAGGCAGGATTCTAGGTCAGCACCCTGATCCATCATGGTTAGGCAATTGTCTAATGCAACGAAGAGTTGTTCACTCATAGCGTCTCATCAATCTGACGATTGAGCGCTGCCAGAGCGCGGAATTGGAGTTGTTTGACGGCATTCACGTTCTTTTTCATTAAAATCGCTGTTTCTTCCAAGGATAGTTCCTGTCCAAAACGGAGGGCGATCACATGTTGTTGTTCGGGGGTCAACTTGTTAAGCGCCTGGCGTACTCTGCGCTGCTTTTCGCGCTGCTCGACAGATTCAGCAGGAGTTGCTGAGAAGTCACGGATGGACTCATTAATTCCTTCAGTCGGCTGGCGGTAAGCCTTGCGGTGATGGTCATTGACCGCGTGCGAGGCAGTCCCCAGCAGCCACGCTTTCAAGTTGGTCTCCGGTCCTTTCCCGCTGCGGACCGCCTCGAGCAATCTCACAAATACGTCGCTGGCAATATCCTCCGCCTGAGTGACATCGTTCAGACGGTAACGCACGTAGCGGAATACGATGGGGAATAAGCGATCGAATATCGAACTGATCACTTGCGGGTCGAACCGTTGTAAACCATCAAATTCCTGCTTATCGTCTGGGATTGACATGTCAGCAAAGGTATTGGAAACATTACCATTGAAGGATAGAATTTCGCAAAGTATACCATCGCTGACCCAGCCTTTATCCTATCCCCCATCCCTTTCAGGATGGGGGATATTTTAGAGCAAGGGTACGGTGTTAATCGTCGTCACCGGGTTCAGGAGTCTTGTGGTCATTCGAGCCCTTGTCATCGCCTCGCCCGGAACCGTTGTTGTTGTGGCTGTTTTCGTCATCCGACTTTGACTTGTTGAAGGATTTGATTTCCAGGGCGGTAACTGAACCATCCGGATTGGTCACCACTACAGCTTTCACATTTTCGCCGATGACCAGCCCGCTGTCGAGTTTGGTCTGGGGGGTGATCAGCACCACGATGTTGCCGATTGTTGCCTGGGTTTGTGTGAGTTCATTCAACACACCTGTAAGCTTCTTCTCTGAGTTGTGCGCCTGATTGTCACCCGCCAGTTCGATCTCCGTCGCAGTGAAAGTGCCATCGGGATTCACCAGATAATGCACTTTGACCACGTCGCCAAGATAGATAGTATCCTTGATCTCGGTCTGAGTGTTGACTGCGAATACCTGACCCTTCACTGTCCAGGCTTCGGGGGTGAACGCATCCACTTTGCCGGTGATTTCTGCCTCGCCCTGGTTGCCCTGGTTGTTCTGCTCGGAATTGTCCGCCTGGTCACCCGCCAGTTCGATCTTCGTCGCGGTGAAAGTACCATCGGCATTTTTCACAAAATGGACTTTGACCATATCCCCGATCAAAATATTACCCTTGATATCGGTCTGGGCGTTGACAGCGAATAACTGACCCGCCACCGTCCAAGATTCGGCGGTAATCGCATCCACTTTACCGGTGAATTCTTTTGCGTCGCCATTAAAAGCGCCGGGGGTGGCTTGCGAGTCATCTCCACCCGAAGAAGCGGAAGGCGATTCGATTTTGTCAGCGGTCACGGCGCCATCAGCAGTTACAGTCGCATGGACCTTTACCGAATCACCGGCAGCAAAGACACCGTCAATGACGGTCTGGGCACTGATCAGTACCGCCTGCCCCGAGATCATCCACTGGTTCGCGGCAATGGAATCAACGACACCGGTGAATTCCACCTGTGCGCTCTTGCCATCCGCTGAGACTTTGGCTTCTGCGCCAGCCGGCAATGCAGCATTGCATGCCGCCAAGAAGACCGCCACCACGGACAAAAAGCCGAATACGATGAAACGGGTTGATTTATTCATTTTTCTCTCCTTAAACTTC
>JBGOXG010000179.1:0-4756 GCA_041479025.1 Anaerolineae bacterium | reverse complement strand
GGATCCAGTCTTCACGACGACCCATGTGTTGTCATACGGAACAGACTGCCTGGGTTGCCACGACGGGGTTGAATCAATCGGCGCCAACTTTGATCATGCCCGGACTCAATTCCCGCTGACCGGGCTCCACCAGGGCTTGATCTGCACGAAATGCCATCTCGACGCCCGATCTGTAGTCGACCTGCAAAACACCCCCAGTCAGTGTGTCAACTGCCACGCCAAAGATGAGCCGCACGAAGGCCGTTTCGGCACTGCCTGCGAGACTTGTCACAGTACCAGCGGCTGGAAACCTGCCAAGTTTGATCATAATCTGGCAAACTTTAAACTGACTGGAAAGCATATCGGTGTCGCCTGTGAGGCATGTCACACAGATGGTACTTACAAGGGGACCGCATCCACCTGTGGCGCATGTCATCAAAAAGATGACGCCCACCAGGGGCAGTTTGGTGTAGACTGCGGATTATGCCACTCCACAAACGGGTGGAAACCCTCCACATTTGACCATAATCTCTCGGCATTCAAATTGACTGGCGCCCATCTCAATGCAGAGTGTAATCAGTGCCACCAGAACGGAGTCTTTAAAGGCACGCCCACTGAATGTTACTCATGTCACGCAAAAGACGACAACCACAGCGGTCGTTTTGGTACAAACTGCGGTGCCTGCCATACCACCACTGCCTGGAAACCTGCGACCTTCGACCATAATTTGTCAGCATTCAGGTTGACTGGCGCGCATGCCAATTTAGCGTGCGAACGCTGTCACAGCAAGGGTTTCAGTGGGACACCCAGTTTCTGTGCAGCTTGTCACGGTGACCCAGCCTTCCATCGCGGCATGTTTGGTGCCAATTGTGTGGAATGCCATAACACCAGCAACTGGAACGCCAGTTACAATGGGCTTCATCCGAGCTTCGGTGAACATGGGGGTATCAACCACGAAGGGGCTTCATGCCGCGATTGCCACACCAAAAACCTGGGAAGTGCAACCTGCCTGAAATGCCATGATAGCAATAACCCCGGCGATGGGGGAGGCGGAGATTAGCTGTTGACCAAAGAATTTTGATTGTATTGGCTAATATCCAATTATTATCACTCTCTAAATACGAGGGACCAGGTTGGAGACAGCCTGGTCCTTCAAGATTCTCACAGGAGGAGAGAAAATTATTCACTGATGGCAACTGACGCGAGCGAAGGATCCGTCATCGTTTCATTATGATTACTCTCCACATTCATGATCGTGGGGATGAAGAATCCACTAATCGCAATCACTGTGCAAAGAATCCCAGCCACCCAGTACCAAACCCGGATTCCAAAGGCATCTGAGAGCGGACCCGCCACCAGCAGGCTGAGGGGAGACATGGCGATGACCACGCTCCCCACGAGAGAAAGGACGCGCCCTTGCATATCCGGGCGGACGATGCTTTGCAGCAATGCCATAGCCGGTCCGTTTGTGATCGGGTTGGCTATTCCCATGATAAAGAAACCAACAAGAGCCAACCAAAAAGCACTGGCGGGAGCAAGGCCGACAATCACCACCCCCACACCCATTCCGGCAATACCGGTGAGCATGGTAACGATTTTTCGCTGAAAACCTCCCCACACAGAAAGCAGCAACCCACCGGCAATCATCCCAATCCCCCACAGTGAATCCAGTGAACCGAGGGCAAGTGCACCCTTCTGAAAGTATTGGGTCACCAGCAACGGCATGAGTGCACCGAGTGGATTGAAAAGGAAATTGATCACACTCGCCATCAACATCACCGCCAGCAATCCTGGCCAGGCGAGTATATAACGAAATCCTTCGCGAACATCATACCAATATCCGCTTTTTTCGCCACCCTTTGATTCGACTCCTTTCCGGATTGGTTGTGGAATCGTAAAAAACAACAAAGGTATGATCGCGATAATGGCCGTGACTATATCGATCATCAACACACCCTGCGTGGGCAACCAGCCAATGAGTACCGCGCCAGTCGGCGGTGCGACGACGCTGACCAATCCCTGCAGGGTCTGGTTTAAGCCTGCCACGCGGGAGAGTTGATTCTCAGGGACCATCATGGTCGTGGAGGCCTGCATAGCCGGCCAATGGAATGCACCCCCCGCTGAACGAATGAACAATATCGCATAAATCTGCCATGGCTGGACCTGTCCTCTCCAGAACAAATATATCAGGAAGGCAGTTGCGATGGCAATCGCCGCGTCTGCGAAGATCATCACCAGGCGTCTGCTCCAACGGTCAATGAGCGTCCCGGAGAACGGCCCCAGAATGATTTGAGGAAGCATACCAAAAAGTGATGCGGTCGCCAGGACTGTGGCAGAGCCAGTGGCTTTCGTCAAATACCAGATCAATGCAAACTGGACCAATGAGCTGCCGAAAAGAGAAAAAGCCTGACCGATCCAGATCGTAAAAAAGCGACCAGCCCAGTTTTTAGGAATTGAAATGGTTGTCGAAGCCATGAGAAACTCCATATTATAACGAACATATTGATATTTCTCGGTTAAATTATTAATATTATTTATAAATTATATCAATATTGAATTATTGTCAAGTATTTTATCATGAAAATCAAGTTTTCTTTTAGGAATATTGATTATCCTGATTCCCCTCTAAGTTGACGGGTAACGTAGAAACTATCATTGAGCTCACTATAAGTCAAAAGAGCCGGATGAAATTATCCGGCTCTTTTGACTTATAGTACAGGATTCTTAAATTTACTTACCAAGCTTTTTCTTGAACGCTTCGGTCAGCGCAGGAAGAATGGCATACAGGTCGCCCACCACGCCATAGCGTGCTACTTTAAATATCGGCGCTTCAGCATCCTTGTTGATGCCAACAATGACCTTGCTGGTCCGCATACCAGCCAGGTGCTGAATCGCGCCTGAGATGCCACATGCGATGTACAGGTCGGGGGAAACGACCTTGCCGGTCTGTCCAACCTGATGGGAATAAGGGATGTAACCGGCATCCACGGCAGCGCGTGAAGCACCCATCGCAGCGCCCAAGACGGAGGCGAGGTCGCCTACCAGTTTAAATCCCTGCTGGGCGCGCCAGATTTCAGCAGCTTTTTCATCGAGCCCGGCTGGCGGCTGAAGCGACGGGTTATTACTGACACCGCGCCCGCCGGAGACGATGACACCCGCGTCCGTCAGGCTGACACCCCCTTCCGAGGCGGTATAACCTTCCACGGTAGTCAGCGCTTCTGCTTTTGCGGAAATTTTCTTAAGCTCTCCGGTTTTTCCCGTTGTCGGAGCCGGCTTGGGGAAGGCGCGCCCCCGCAGGGTTACAATTTGAGGTCTGGAAGAACACACTTCCTTTGAAAAGATTTTCCCGGAGTAGATCGGGCGTGTGACGACAAGATGGTCGCCTGCCAGTTCCACGCTGGTTACATCCACAAGCACACCGGAGTTTAGATCAATGGCGAGCATGGCAGCGATTTCGCGACCGCGCGTGCTGGTGGGGAGGAATATTGCTTCAGGGTAGGACGAATCCGCCGCAGCTATCGTGGAGGAAAACACCTCCGGGCGGAAATCAGCCAGGGCGGGGTCATCGCTCATGAAGACGACATCCGCGCCATGCTCGAATGCCTGCTGCGCCAGCGCTTCGACACCAGAACCTAGCACCAGACCAGTGACGGTGGCACCCAGCGATTTTGCCGCACCGATAGCTTCCCACGAAGTGGGCAGCGCGACGCCTTTGAAATGGTCAATATAAACCCAGATGTTCATAGGACTTTCTCCGCAAGAATCTTTTCAGCGAGTTTGTCGGCAATCTCAGCAGGCGTGCCGGATATGATATCGCAGTTCACTTCACGGGCGGGCGGGTTGAGGATCTCGACAGTGGAAACAATAGGTACAGGGGCAGCGATGCCCAATTCTGCCAGCGTCCAGGTGGGGATGGTTGCCTTGGAGGCTTTGCGAATGCCCATAAATGACGGGTAACGCGGATCACCATAATCCTTGACGATGGAGAGCACCGCTGGCGGTTTGGAAGTGACAATTTGCCGGCCTTCTTCAGTAGCGCGTTCAACCCGCAGGGTGCCTCCCTCGAACTTGACGACCGAGGCGAAAGTCAGGGAGGCGAATCCAAGCAGGCGGGCGGCCTGCGAGGCGACCAGACCGCTGTTGCCATCCACCCCTTCACGACCAAAGAAAACCAGGTCTACCGCGTCGATCTTCTTGACCGCCGCTGCTAGGATTCGCGCGACAGCCTGGGTGTCCACATTGGACAGAGCCGGGTCGTTGATCAGGATGGCATCGTCGCACCCCATCGCAAGGGCATGTTTGAGGGCATCCGCAGCCGTCTCACTGCCAATGGTGATGGCTGTCACCGTACCACCCTGTGCTTCCTTCATCCGAAGCGCAGCTTCGACGGCATACTCATCCCATGGATTGATGACGAGCGGTGCATCCCCCCAGGTGACTTTACCGTTCTCGACCGCTACTTTGGCAGCAGTATCAGGAACTTGTTTGACACAGGCTACTATTTTCAAGAGATCCTCCTTCTTATGATGATCTTCAATATCGTGAGTGTAAAATGATTTTCTATATGCAGGATGCCTTATTATTTACCAAATTCCCACCAGAAAGCCCGTGGCTTCAGCCATCGAGAGGAATGGCGGCGGCGCGAAGCGCCGAACAACCCTGAAACGGGTCAGAGCGGCTCGTCTGCAAAGCTGGCGCTAAGCCATGTGAGGCTCCAGTCAGCAAGACGGGTGAGAGCAGGGTGGTTCTCCAGAACCCCCGGCATTTATGCCTGGGG
>JBGOXG010000095.1:0-8622 GCA_041479025.1 Anaerolineae bacterium | reverse complement strand
AGTGAAAAAGAGAGGAAGCAAACCATGCCGAGAGAACTTGTAACCGAAACCAGTCGAGATAAGGTTTCGGGTCGAACCCAAAAGTTGAGTGCTAAAAGCAAGACCCAACCTTGCGATATTCAAGTTGAAACCTGTCCGGCACCCGAATGCAATTTGAGCCAGGAAGATGTCAGATTGTTTTTGAACGAATTGAAGAAATATATGAAACTGTTCATCCCTGCCTTTGAGCGAGTGGAGCAAATAAAGAAAAGCCTGACCTATTTGCAAGGCTTGCTGGGTAATACCACACGCAAGAACGTTGAACAGATGGCGCTGGGACAGAAAGAGAAAGTACGAAGTCTGCAGTACTTTGTAGGACAGAGCCAGTGGGACACGGAACCAGTGATCGCGATCCATCAAGGATTGATCGGGGAGACCTTGGGGGAAGAGGATGGAGTTGCGTTGATCGATGAATCGAGTGCGGTCAAACAAGGCACTGAATCGGTGGGCGTAGCGGCGCAATATTGTGGATCGGTGGGAAAGATCGCGAACGGGCAAGTGGGAGTGTATTTGGGGTATGCCAGTCGCAAAGGATATAGCTTGATCGAAGGACGATTGTTCATGCCCGAAAAGTGGTTTGCCTGCGCCAGTACCGCAGGTACAGGTGAAGAAGAACACACCGCGCAATGGCAAGCGTGTGGAGTGCCAGAAGATCTGGTTTTCAAAACGAAGCCGGAAATCGGGCTGGAATTGTTGGAAAATGCCCTCAAACGCGGTACTTTGCCGTTTTCCTGGCTGGCAGCAGACGCCCTGTATGGAGACAGCCCTGCGTTTCGGGACGGTGTGGCTGCTACCGGAAAGCATTACTTCACTGCCATCAAGGAGAATACCCTGATCTGGTGTAGCCCGCCCAAGGTTCATGTTCCCCGATGGAGCGGGCATGGGCGTCATCCCACTCGCTTGCGTCTGAGTGATACAAGAAAGCATCCAATTCCAGTCAAGCATCTGGTGAAGAAGATTCAAAAACAAGATTGGGTTCAAGCCGTGATCAAAGAAGGCAGCCAGGGTCCCATCGTTTGTGATTTTGCATTTCTGCGTGTGACCGAATCGCGCGGTGGCCTGCCCGCTGCTGAGCTGTGGTTGATCATCCGACGCAATCTGGATGATCCTGCGGAGATCAAATACTTTTTCTCCAATGCTCCGGTCAATACTCCCTTGAATGAATTCGTGCGGATCAGCGGAATGAGATGGCCGATCGAATCTATTTTTGAAGAAGCCAAAGGCGAAGTCGGTATGGATCATTACGAGATGCGGAGTTGGCTGGGATGGCATCATCATATGCTCTTAGTTTCTCTGGCTCATCATTTCCTGGTTCGTTTGAGAATTCAATTTCAAGAACAAGCGCCTGCGCTTACCATTTATCAAGTTCGCATTTTGCTTTGCAGCGTTTTACCATCTTTTGTTTCTGATATTCAATCTGCTTTAGAGCGAGTACGCTATTACCAAAAATGTAATTTCGCTGCTTATCGTTCACACCGCAAGAAAAAGTTGGCTCAATTAGAGCTTTTCACTCTCAACCTTGCGTTGTAATATTAGTATACCACTCCCCTTTGAGGACTCTTTCATTTTACATTTCTATAGTTAAGGTTACGTTGTCAGATTTCGTGGGAGTATGAGAAATACATCGCAACTGAGGATTGAATTTGCGTTTTTACGCTTATTTCCCCGATGCAGTATCGTAGTAGCAGAAATTAGAAATAATTATTTGCACACCAATACCCAAAAATACCCCAAAGTGGAAGGTATCAATAAACGTGAACACGCACTCCACTTAATCTAAGACGGATTGATATTCATTGGTGAAGCCGTAGCTGCTCGATCCGCTGCCCGCGGTGGTGGTCACCGCGCCGTAGGGATCGTAGCCCTGCCCGAAGGTCACCGCGCCGGCCTGGTCCGTCAACTGGCGCACGGAGCCTAGAGCGTCTTCTTGGAAGTACCCTGTATTCGTGCTGTTCACCTTCGCAATGCGTCCAATGCCGTAAATATAATCCTGAGTGCCATCGCTCAAAGCCTAGGTGAGGCTAGAGTTCAAGTCCATGACGAAAGTGGTGATTTGTGGCATTTCATTCATAGCGGTGTTCACTTTTATCTGACTTTTTTGCACTATAATTGCGGGCATGGATACAGCTCAACTGCTTCCTGGAATGACTGATCAAATTGTACGCCGCTTTGCTCCCATGCGGATCATTTTATTCGGTTCCCAGGCGCGTGGGGAAGCAAATACTAGTAGCGACGTTGATCTGCTGGTGGTCCTGCCGCAAGTCAAAGACAAACGTCAAACGGCCATCGAAATTAGGAGAGCGCTAGTTTCGTTTTCAGTTCCAAAGGATATCCTAGTTACGACACCGGAAGAAATCTCGCGTCGAGGGAACCTAGTCGGCACTTTATTGCATACTGCTCTGATGGAAGGAAAGATCCTGTATGAGCGAGCCTGAAAGCGCCCTGGAAGCCAGGCACTGGCTAATATATGCCCGCGAGGATTTACAGACCGCTGATCTGATCCTTGGACATCCAACGATCGCTTATCGGCATGTCTGCTGGCTTTCTCAACAGTCGGTTGAGAAGGCGCTTAAAGCAGCTTTGATCTTTCTGCAAGTCGAATTTCCCCGCACCCATGACCTGGACATCCTGCGCAATTTATTACCTGGTGAATGGGAAGCAAAAATGGTTTCTCCGGATTTGGCGGAGATGACCGAGTGGGCAGTGGAGTCGAGATATCCCGGCGACTGGCCGGATGCCACAGAATCAGATGCGCGGGCTGCCTTTGATTTGGCAAAGAAGATGTCGGATGCGATGGGAGTCGATCTCGAAAATCGAGGGTTGAAATTATAGGCTTTGTGGCAGGTCTATATCAACCGATTCTAGGTGACTTCTCAAGACTCTCGTACGAGGGTCTTTTTCTTTCAATCTGGATCGCACCTCTTGTTGAATGCACCTTGTATAGTGCAAATATTCCATCCGATCTCGTCTGAAGGCTGCTCTGTTCAAAGGGAGTAAATAAATCGGAAAACAGCTAAACCTCCCCAAGTATGGTAAGCTCTGCTGATCCTAAAACAGTCGAGGGGTCAATGGTTTTTTGGTCGCTCATGCACATACTAACACTCTTCCTTGATATTATCGCGGTCCTGGGGGTTACGAACGGTGACAAAAATTTGGAGATCATCATTCTACGCCAACAAGTACGCATCTTACAACGCAAAGTAAAGTCTTCTCCGCGAATATCTGATCCAGAAAGAATCATCTTGGCAACCTTGACTGACAAATTCAGTCGCTCCACAAAAGACGCAAGGCACCCCCTCTATCAGGCTATGCTGATCTTCAAGCCAGACACAGTCCTTCGCTGGCATCGAGAACTGGTCCGTCGCAAATGGACCTTCAGTCGAAAAGGAAATCCAGGCAGGCCTAAGATATCGTCTGAACTGGATGCGCTGATCGTGCGTCTGGCGAAAGAGAACACCCGCTGGGGGTACGACAAGATCCAGGGAGAGCTGCTCAAGTTGGGTCATAACCTGAGCGCCACTTCTGTACGAAGTGTTCTCAAGCGACATCGGATCACACCTGCCTCAGAGCGATCGACTGGAACGTGGCGCTCCTTCCTAGGGCACTACCAGGACCAGATCCTGGCTTGCGATTTCTTCACGGTGGAGACGATCTCGCTCAAGACCATCGATGGGCTGTTCTTCATAGAATTGGGAACCCGGCGCATCTATCTGGCTGGCTGCACGACAAACCCTCACACAACTTGGGTTACGCAGCAGGCGCCACAGTTAGCCTGGAATCTCAAGGATGATTCACGGAATATGGCGTTTCTCATCCACGACAATGACACAAAATTCACATCCTCTTATGATAATGTGTTTTCTTCAGAAGGGATTGAAATCCTTAACACTCCGTACCGAGAATGCATATGCTGAACGGCGGGTACGATCGATTCGTGAAGAGTGTCTCGACCATATCCTGGTTTTAAATGAAAACCACCTTCACCGCGTTCTCAGAGAGTATGGAGAATATTACAACAATGCCAGGCCACATCAGGGCTTGGGTCAACACTTTCCTGTATCCGGGTCAGTAAGTAACACAGCAGGACCGATTCGTAAACGAGATATTCTGGCAGTTGTCATCCACGATTATTACAGGCAGCCTTCCGCTTCGGTTCCTGGCCGTGGATAGAATTTTTGCACCATACACGCCTACCCGCAATCTGTACGAAAATGCAGCGACAAAGAGTTAGAGAGCAGAGAACAAAGATTAGAGAACAGCCAGACAGAGAAATCTCCGTCCGGCTTTTTATTCCTCCTTGTTGCTTTTGAGTAACCCAAGTCCTATAATGATATCAATTAGTTTAATCGACATCCGAACCGCCTTTAGACGAATTGAGAGTTCACTATAAGGAATTAAACGGACCACCCAAACGCTCGCCCGGCTGCTGCCGAAGTCCCAGACAATGACTATTAGAAATAAGGAGCAAGTATGAACTCACCAATTGCTGACAGTCTCAAGATGATTGATTCAATCATGCTCACCCAGTTGGTGCGCAAGGTTTTGAAACATGATGATGCCATGGTCGATGATTGGAAATATGACGCGTTGCAAGGTGCGAGCTTTAATTCCGGGACCTATCGTTTCTCGGGAAATGCACATAGCGGCGATGACATTCTACCTTGGTCGTTGATCCTGAAAGTGACCCGTTCACCAGACGGCAAGGATGATCCAGCGACGCTGGATTACTGGAAACGGGAAGCCCTTGCGTATCAATCCAATCTCCTTGAAAACTTGCCTGGTGGATTACGGGCACCGCAATGTTTTGGCGTTGTTGAGCAGCCCGGTTTGGAAATCTGGCTATGGCTCGAAGAAATTGTCAATGAAACACAAGCAAGCTGGACACTGGAACAATATGGCACGGTGGCCCATCATTTAGGACAATTCAACGGAACTTACTTCAAGGAACGGTCTTTGCCAGACCAGCCCTGGCTGGCACGAGGTCGTCTGCGCACCTGGGTCGCTGACGCCATCCCCGTTATCCCGGTTTCCGCCGAGGTGCTCGCGCATCCCTTTGTATCGCGTGTCTACCCTGATGACATTTATCAGCGCATGCTACGGGTCTGGTCGGAACACGAGAACTGGCTCACCTTTATTGAGAATCAACCTCAAACACTGGCGCATTTAGATGCCTTCCGACGAAATTTATTTGTAAGCCGGGACCACCGCGGACAGGAACAGACTATTCTCATCGATTGGGCTCTTGTGGGCAGCGCAGCTCTGGGAGAAGAAATCGCCCCTTTGGTAGCGGCAAGCCTCAATTTTCTGGAAATCAATTCAAACAAAGCCCAGGCTCTTGATGTGATTGTTTTTACAAACTATCTTGAAGGGCTGAAGGAGACAGGCTGGCAAGGGAATCCACAGATTGTGCGTTTTACATACATCGTTTCCGCGATCCTGCGTTATAGCATAGGAGTCATTGGCATTACTTCAATGATTGCTGACGAGAAACAACATGCAATTCTCGAACAGATATTTGGGCATCCGCTGGAAGAGCTGGTTGAAGTTTGGTCAAACACAAATCGTTTTCTCTATGATCTGGCCGATGAAGCACGAGAACTTTTGCACTCTCTTCGCTAATTGAATGAAGCGGAACAGGAAATGAAGCTGCCCAACCTGGTGCTTTCCTAGATTGGATGAGCCATGCCAAAAATACGAGTGGGTGTTCAGTTATCTCCACAACATACAACATATGCAGCATATGCCCAGGTTGTACGTCAGGTCGAGGAGCTTGGAGTTGATACAATCTGGAATTGGGATCATTTCCTCCCGCCTTTCTTTAGTGAACCACCAAAGGAAATCCAGGCTGATCCACCACGAGGGAATCACTTCGAAGCCTGGACACTACTTACAGCCATGGCAATGCTCACTCACCGCGCGGAAATTGGCTGTCTGGTAACCTGCAATAGTTATCGTAATCCAGCTTTGCTTTCCAATATGACGAAGACCGTGGATCATATTAGCGGTGGGCGTGTAATCCTGGGCTTGGGTTCAGGTTGGTTCGAACCTGACTACCAGGCGTATGGTTATACATTTGGCACTGCGAGTGAACGCTTGCAGGCACTTGAAAAGGCGTTGCCAATTATTAAGCAGCGCTGGGCAGAAGACATGCCACTTCCCATACGCTCCGCCATTCCCATACTAATTGGTGGCGATGGGGAACGAGTCACATTGCGGCTCACTGCTCAATACGCTGACATGTGGAATAGTGGCGCAAAACCAGATGAATACAAACACAAATGCGCGGTGCTCGATACATGGTGTGACAAGGTGGGACGGGAGCCGGCTGCCATCGAACGCACCCTGAATATATACAGGACACCGACCATGGCGACCTATGACGAATATATGGCGGCAGGCGTTCAACATATTATTCTAAACGTTGGCTCGCCTTGGGATTTGACGCCAGTCGAGCAATTGGTGATATGGCGTGATTCCCGGCAAGCGTCACAATAAAAGAACTTATTAATATGATTGAACGATGCCTAACTCTGCGTTCGCCGAAGTGATACGCCAAGCCCTGTGAGACGATCTACCTAACCAGTATCAAAGCGAAGCATAGAAGGAGACAAATGAACACTGATGTTTTCCGCTTCAGAGTTGGAAAGATCGAATGTATTGCGATTAGCGACGGCACCATGGCGTATACTAACCCGGCTCGAAGTCTGTTTGCCAACGCACCATCAGATCGTCTTGCACTGGCACTGCGTGCGTATGAAACTATATGCAGCGGGCGAATGATCAGATTTTCGTCATGATCGCATTGGAGACCCCCGAAGCAGTTGCCACCTGGATGAGATTCTACAGGTCAAGGGGTTGGATGGCATTTTCATTGGCCCGATGGATCTGGCGTCATCGATGGGCTATTTTTGTGACCCAGCCCAGGCAGCAGTCCAGGCTGAGATCAAGAAAGTGGAAGAAAAAGTTACCGACGCCGGAAAAGTTCTCGCCACTACCATCGGAACCTGGGATCAAGCCCAAAAATTGTTCGAGCGCGGTTACCAGATGCTGATGGCGGATGGTGGTGCCCTGGCAACGTTAGCCGCGCAGAAGGTCAAACAATTCCACGAAGTTTATCCAAACGGTTAGCCGGGCAGAGGGCATACAAAAAAACCGCGTCTGGGTCGGACGCGGTTTTTTTAAAGGAAGGCATCTTCGACAAGAAAGGATTAGCTTTCGCACTAGCTACGTATGTGATGTGGGGGCTCTTCCCGATCTACTGGAAATGGCTCAACCATGTCAGCCCCACGCAGATAATTGGACATCGTATCAGCTGGTCACTTATTATCCTACTGACCGTTATCCTCTTGAGCAGACAGTTCACTGAGTTTCGACAAGCGGCAGTTAAAAAGAACGCTATGGATTTACTCTGCAACTGCCATTTTAATCGGTATAAACTAGCTAGTATATGTTTGGACAGTGAACTCCGATTACATTGTTGAGGCAAGTCTGGGGTATTTTATAAATCCTTTAGTGAGTGTTCTCTTTGCAGTGCTATTCTTTCGCGAACGACTGCGACCTCTGCAATTGCTCGTCATCCTTCTGGCAGCCCTGGGGGCATCTATCTGTCGATCGCTTATGGCAGGCCGCCGTGGATTGCGCTTACTTTAGCCATTACCTTCAGCATCTATGGATTGCTCAAGAAACTCGCCCCCTGGGTTCGTTCTTTGGAATGACTCTCGAAACTAGCATTTTGGTCATTCCGGCGGTGGTTTTTCTTATATATTCAGATAGAACTGGAACAGGCGCATTCCTAAACGGCAACCTGACCACCAATTTGTTTCTGATCGGCGCAGGAGTGATCACGATCATTCCTTTATTGATGTTTGCATCAGCGGCTAAAAGATTGCCGCTTTCTATGCTTGGGATTATGGAATATATTGCCCCAACCATTGCATTCCTGCTTGGAGTGTTTATTTACAAGGAACCATTTACCATTGAAAACCTGATAGGGTTTGGAGTTCTCTGGATTGCGTTGGTTTTGTTCATAACCGAAGGGTCATTAAAAGCTTCTCCTGAACGAATTTCTCAGTAGATGCTTTTTTCATTTTCCCTATATCAGGCTTTGAAACCAAAAAGACAGACACCAACCTGGTGTCTGTCTAGTAGCGGGGGTGCGATTTGAACGCACGACCTCCGGGTTATGAGTCCCAATCCCGAATTCGCTGACTTTAGCACAAAGCTCGTGTTTTCGACGTACTTTCGGACCTGTGATTCAATAGAACCCGAAGAACTGTGATTGGCTGATCAAAGACCTCTTTAGGTCCGAACAGAACGAACGTTCTTAGTATACCACTGACTTTTTAAGTCTCTTTCATTTTACTGTCCTGTGGTTGAACTTCCGTTGTCAGATTTCGTGGGACCATGAGAAAAATCATCAATGGGATTCGGATTTACTTGACAACGCTTGTACCGTCTTG
Organism: Anaerolineae bacterium; assembly: GCA_041479025.1. Classification (GTDB taxonomy): domain Bacteria; phylum Chloroflexota; class Anaerolineae; order Anaerolineales; family Villigracilaceae; genus JBGPQJ01. The sequence continues at coordinate 124 of JBGOXG010000095.1, read as the reverse complement.
TTCTGAGGATTCCTAGGTCAGGTTTTTAGACACTGTCGGTTTCCATAGTTAATGTCACTGGAGAGGGCAAAAAGCCGGGTTTCCCCCGAAGTTAATGTCCCTGGCGCTCGGAGTATTTGTCATT
>JBGOXG010000265.1:0-2801 GCA_041479025.1 Anaerolineae bacterium | reverse complement strand
GCGCCGAACAACCCTGAAACGGGTCAGAGCGGCTCGTCTGCAAAGCTGGCGCTAAGCCATGTGAGGCTCCAGTCAGCAAGACGGGTGAGAGCAGGGTGGTTCTCCAGAACCCCCGGCATTTATGCCTGGGGAGTTGTCAGCCTTCGCTTGACGGATAATCTCCGTAATCTGTCCCAGGTGATCCCAGTCATGCAACAATCCCGAGACAAACCGGCTTATGGCATTCATCGGTTTCGCGCCCTCCCATGGAATGTAAGTGTTATCGAGGTGAGACGCATCCGGGAACACCTGGAGACAAGCCAGCCGCATCCGACGGGATTCCTCCAAACGGTGACGGCACTGGGTGATTTTTGTCACTCTTTCCCAGGGTGCTTCCCAGCGCGAGCGACCATGATGGACAACCCCGCGCGCCAGCTCAGCAGCCAGAAATGCTGATTCTTCCGAAGAGGCGGTGCAGTGGACGATGACATGGCCGAGTGTCCATGGCATATTTTTGTCTCCTTCTCTGGCATACGGGTCATCAGCCGCCGGATCAACAGGCCGGAAGACAACCTCCGCATCGGTACAGTCCGAAATGAGGCGCAGCATCTCGTCCACCATCGCATTCGTCTCACGCGCCAGGTCATCCACAGTCAGGTTTTTGATGAGGTCCTGGAAGGTGATTTTCTTATCCCGGACAGCTTTATATTCAAACATGAATTGACCACCATCGAGCAAAGATGCAGCAGGTCTTGGGTTATTTCATCGAGATCTGGCTTAAGAGTTTCCCGGATTTCGGGTCAACTTCGCAGGCATGACCACGAGTTGAATATGTAAGCAGTTTTTCTCCGTGATCATCGAATCTCACCCGCGAATAATGCGCCCCGCCCTCGGGTCGTTCTGCAAACCAAACTACTTTTCCGTCCGCAGCGACGCAATACAAATTCGATTCATTGCGGGGGTAAGAAGCGGGGTTTTCCAAAACCACCTTCCCCGTGACTGTGTCAATGATTTTTTCAATCTGGGTGTGTCTTGGACCAAAAGCGGGCATGATTAAAGCTCACTCTCTGAAATTTTAAGCAGAATATCAGGACTGCCAGTATTCGGTATCGAATTTGGGTAACTCACAGCGCAGCGGTTTATCTTCGCGCATCCCAAGGGCGTATCCTGCCTGGATTAATGTGTGTATTTCGCTGCTTCCTTCGTAGATCACCGCGCCCTTCGCATTGCGCAGGTAGCGTTCCACATCATATTCATCCGAGAATCCATACGCGCCATGGACCTGGACTGCCTCATTGGCCGCGTCAAAAGACGCCTCGGTAGCGAACTTTTTGGCATAGGACGTCGCCAGTGTGCTGCGTTCACCCCGATTCTTCAACCAGCCGACCCGCAGATACAACAGGCGCGCGATTTCATAATCCTGCGCCATGCGGGCAATTTTTTGCTGGATCAATTGATGCTCGGCAATCATCTTGCCAAAGGTTCGGCGTTCGAGTGCATATTTCACGCTTGAATCCCGCGCTGCGCGGATGATTCCCGTCGCACCCGCAGCAACCGTGTAGCGCCCATGATCGAAACCCGTCATTGTAATCTTGAAACCTTCACCTTCTTCCCCAATGCGGTTGGCAACAGGCACCTTCACATCGGTGAATGAAATCCAGCCGGTTGAACCAGCGCGCACGCCAAGCTTGCCATGCAGGTCGCCGGTCTTGACGCCCTCCGAATGCAGATCAACCACAAAGGAGGAGAGTCCCACCGAAGGTTTCGGTGCATCAGGGTTGGTTCGGGCGAGCACCACGGCGTAATCTGCTTTGGCAGCGAGCGAAATCCACATCTTCTCACCATTTAGGATGTAGAAATCACCATCTCGTTTGGCAGACGTCTGCACCGCCGATATGTCCGACCCGCAGCCGGGTTCTGTGAATGCACCGCACCCGAGCTTGGCACCCTTCGCGAGAGGCACGAGAAACTTCTCCTTCTGTTCCTCCGTCCCCCACTGGAAAAGGGTCATCGAACACAATCCTGTATGGACAGACATGGCCACCCTCAAGTGGGTGTCTACTGCTTCGAGTTCCTCGCAGGCCAACCCAAGCGAGATGTAATCCATCCCCTGCCCACCATAACGAACGGGGTAGCAGATGCCCAGGATGCCGAGCTCACCCATACGATTCAACACCCAGGGAATCGGCTCGGATTGTCGATCAGCTTCCTTGACCACAGGTGCAACTTCCTTTTCGGAAAAATCCCGCACCATTTTCTGTACCATCAGGTGTTCCTTAGAGAGTTCGAAGTCCATGGTGATCTCCTTCTCAAATTATATCAAACCTACCTACCGTTCGGTCGGTTATTGATTTCTTTTTTCATCTCTATTATAGACCCAAAGGTTTTTATCGATGTAGGCTGGTTTTACATATAGGAGAAATCCATTAATTACAGCCTCCGACACTGACCTCCGGCACTGACCGTTGACAAATCCTCGAAAATGGATACAATACAGGACGCACAAGCCGAAGTGGCGGAATTGGCAGACGCGCTAGGTTCAGGGCTTAGTTCCCGCAAGGGAGTGAGGGTTCAAGTCCCTCCTTCGGCACTCCGGGAAACCCGCAGAAATGCGGGTTTTTTGTTTAGTTACCAAATTCCCGCCAGAAAGCCCGTGGCTTCAGCCATCGGGAGGAATGGCAGCGGCGCGAAGCGCCGAACAACCCTGAAACGGGTCAGAGCGGCTCGTCTGCAAAGCTGGCGCTAAGCCATGTGAGGCTCCAGTCAGCAAGACGGGTGAGAGCAGGGTGGTTCTCCAGAACCCCCGGCATTTATGCCTGGGG
>JBGOXG010000086.1:0-9322 GCA_041479025.1 Anaerolineae bacterium | reverse complement strand
GGCCGCGTGCGCGAAAATGCTTCTTCAACCGAGCTGACTGCATTGTGCGCCGCACTTGAGAGCATGAAAACCAGTTCACTCGGTATCGCACAAGTGGAAGGCATTCACTTGTTCAAAAGCGATCTACTGCCGAGCGGAGCAGTCTATACGCGACTGTTCTCCGCAACATTATCATAGCAAATTCAAAAAGGACAAATCTTGGAACCTCTCGAACTAGCCCATACCGTTGTCAACGCCCTCGAAGAGAAGAAGGGCGAGAATATCATCCTGTTGGACATTCAGAAAATCGCATCATTTACTGATTTTTTCGTGATCTGCACCGGAACCAGCGACCGTATGCTGGATGCGCTCGCGAAGGGCGTGATGGACAAAGTCCGGGAGACTCACCACAAAAAAGGACGCAAAGAGGGCGAAGGAGTCGCCGGCTGGGAGGTGGTTGACTTCGGCTCGGTTATTGTGCATCTCTTTGCTCCGGAGCAGCGTAACTTCTATAAACTTGAAGAACTCTGGGGCGAGGGCAAAGTACTGGTTCGGTTGCAATAAATAATATATATAAGAACAGCATCCCGCAGATTTCTCTGCGGGATGCTGTTCTTATTCCTCAAATACCCATTTATCCATGTCGCGTGACCAGCTCACAATTTCGCTTTCCTTGAACCACAGCGCCGTTTCCTTATCGCCGTTTTCGGAAGAATCGGAGGCGTGGGTAATGTTGCGCCCTACTTCCAGGGAAAAATCATGCCGGACAGTGCCGGGCGCAGCTTCCCAAGGACGGGTGGCGCCCATCGTCTGACGGATGGCAGCTATCGCATTGGGACCTTCCCACACCATGGCCATCACCGGCGCAGACGTGATATATGCAAGCAACCCGGGATAAAACGATTTGCCCTTATGAATGGCGTAATGTTCTTCAGCCAGTTCATGGCTGACCGCCATGAACCTGGCAGCCACGAGCCGCAGGCCGCGCCGTTCCAGTCGGGAGATAACTTCGCCGATCAGCGCGCGCTGCACGCCATCAGGTTTAACCAGCACCAGAGATCGTTCCACTTGTGCCTCCATAGCATCAACGTGATTTTTCAGGGCGAGATTTTACCATATCGCCGGTTTTCGCAGGAATCGGATTCGCACATCTTTGACAGAAAAGGGGCGACGGGTTGGTCGCCCCTCATTCCACCACTCATCAGCCAGGTACATGATTACCTGAGCAGTTCTTCCGCTTTAGTATAAGCATCCAGCGCATCCTGCAAGCGGTTGGCGCGCATGTAAGCATCGCCTAACGTCTGCCAGATAACCACATCCACTGGATGTCGGTAGAGCGCTTCGCGCAGATCAAAGATGATCTCGTCGAGCATTTTTCCTCTTTTAATGAGCTTGGTATAACCCTGCATCGCCTCGGTGAGATTACTTCGTTGCAATTCCAATTGAGAATTTTCAAAGAGAGCCGTATCTTTTTCGGCCGTTGCGGATGGTGCTTTGGCAGTCCGCAGGGGGCGAACCTTTTCCGCTTGCGGAACTACCTCGGCAGCGGTTTCCTCAAGAGTGACTGCAGGCGGGGATAGTTCTGGCTTCCATTCAGCCGGTAATGCCGGCACTGCAGCCGCTTGTTCGCCTGTTTCACCGCGCAGCCAATCAGGCAGTTCTGCGCTGGGCGTTTCGGCAGGTTCTTCTTCCTTCAACCAGTCAGGTAACTCTTCGGTGACAAAAGCGGACTTCTGTTCGGGTTCTGTCGTGCGCGGTAAATCTTCTGATTCCAGTTTTTGCAGCCATTCAGCGACTTCATCTGCAGTTGCTGATTCCACCAGCGGGGTACCCTCAACCGGTTCGATGACAGCCGGCTTCTCTTCGAAGATGGACTCAGACGGTGGCTGGGCGAAGATATCTTCTTCGAAGGTCGGTTCCCCGGTTGTCGAATCTCCCCCGATAGCTTGCAGCCAGGAAAGATCCCCTTGCTGCTCCATACTCAATTCTGGGAGGACTGTTTCTGGTGTCTTCATTTCGGATGATGGCTCAACCGGTTGACCTTCAGAACCGAGCGCTGCTTCAACGCCCATTTGTGTTGCCCACTCCGGTGCAGATTCAGCCCGATCTTCTGGTTTGGTCAGTAATTCTTCGGGTTTTGCTCCCTGACGGGCTGCCAGCGACTCAAGCCATGAGAAGGCATCATCATCCGACATCGCTTGCGCCGGTATTTCGGTCGGGAGGGCGGCTTGCTCAGGCATTACTTTACCAGCACCGGTAGATAGTGGCGGCGCTGCAAATAATTCTTTGTCAACGGGAGCAACCGAGATTTCTTCGGTTTTCTCCTCTTCAAAAAGCGATGCAGCCGCCGCAGCTGCCCCGGCAGCGACGCCAACATCTGCTACCCCGATTCCCGGTTCATGAGGTTTCTCTCCTTCACTAATTTTTTCGAGCCAGTCGGGAGTTTCACCAGGGCGGTCTTCCGGTTTGGTGAGAAGTTCTTCGGGTTTTGCACCCTGTTTCGCAGCCAGCGATTCGAGCCAGGCAAAGGCATCCTCCTCTGATACAGGCAATCCTGACCCCATAGCAGCAGGGACTGGACCGGGAGAAGTTTGCACGGATGGCCGCGGTTGATCAAAGGGCGCACCACCTTCATCCGCACTCTTTAGCCAATCCGGTAGTTCGGAATCAGCCAACCCGGCATGAGGCTGATCGGACACCTCCGAGCCTGCAGGTCTGGCAGTCACACCAGTCAACCAATCCGGTAATTCCTCAGCAGGCTGGGCGCCAGGAGCCTGAGTGGCGAATGAAGCATCCGCAGTTGGTCCACCAATTTTCGACAACCAGTCAGGTATTTCTTCCGAAGGTTGAGCGGGGGGCAGTGCACTGCCTTGTTCCTGCTCCTCTTCCTTCCGGGCTGCAAACATGGCTCCAACTGCCGCGCCAGCACCAATGATTCCACCCAGGGCTGACGAACTGTCTTGTGGAAGTTGTTCCATGGGTTGTACGGGCTGTTCAGCCGGCGCACTCACCCCGGGCGTTCCAAGACTTTCCAGCCACTTCATATCCTCGTTTGACATGGATGTTTCAGGACCAGTCTCGGGTGTGGCTTGATCCAATGCGCCAGGAGGTGCCATCATTTTCAACCAGTCAGGGACTTCCCCGGATGTAATTTCATCGGAAATCACGGGCGTTTCCGGCTGAACAACTGACCCGGCGGAAGCGCGTTCAACCGCCTCGACTGCTGCGGCGGAAGTCGCTGCCCAACCGGCAGCCTTCATCCAATCAGGGATATTCTCTTCGCTGACGGGCTCAATGGGTGTTTCCTCGCCGGCAGGCGCTTCTTTTGTGTTAAGCCATTCCGGTGTAGCCTGTTCCTTGACGCTCTCCAAACCATAATTGGCGGGAGCCCAGGCATCCGGCTGGTATATAAGACGCTCAATCGTCACAGCAGCATCCGCGACTTCAGCAGCGTTGAAAATTGTGGGCGTGGCGAAGGCAGAATATGGGTCGAGCATGTTAACGCGATGGCGGTAAACTTGAGTATTCTCAGCGCGCGATGTGCCAGGCAGGATTTCAACCAGTATGCGATTGGCATCCAGGCAATAGGGATAACGTTTGAGGAGGCTGGTGCAAATTTCAGTAGTCTCCACTTTCTGCCCGGCACGGTAATACACTCGAGCCAGCAGCACTTGTAAATCCATTCGCTGCGGTTCTTCAGCCAGAACGGACCTGATTTCAGCAATCGCCTGTGGAAACTGGTCACCCTTGGCATACATTTGGGCTAAAGCGCCGCGCGTCAGGCGGATTTTCGGGGGTTCCATGCCGTCCCGGCGGTTGTACAACCGGCGCAATTCACCCTGTATGGCAGGGTTTGAGGATTGGGTCTCGAAAGCACGTTCCATATGCCAGATGGCTGCATCAAGGTTTTTCTGATCATCGTAGATGATACTCATCCCCAGGTTGGCGATGAAATCCTCCGGCACGGCCAGTAAAAGTCGATTAAAGATATCACCGGCTTCCGCAAATCGTTGCAACTCGAGGTAGGCTTTTCCTAATAATCTGTAAGTATCGAGGCATTTAGGAAAAGTTTTTAGGATATGCTGGCAGTGTGCCACAGCTTCCAGAGTTTGACCCTGGTCGATCAAACCCTCGTTTTCACGGTTATAGGCTCTCAAAGGAATTTTAGCCATTCGCACACTCCTCGTGTGTGGTCCGCACCACCTGATTATGATGCTGACTGCATTGATTCAATTAATTATAACGATTTTTCGCACATCTGTTTCACCAAATTTGACCCTAAGGAATTTGTAAGTATAGGCAAATTCATATTTGTCAATCATAGAATAATGGCAAAGGCTCGACAGGTTGGTCATGCCATTGGTGCGCGGTGAGTACCTGCGCCCGGACTTCGTCGACGCGCGTCAGGTCATTGGCGTGAATGGTAAACAGAGGCGCGTCCTGCTCGATAAAATCCCCCACCTTGTGATGAACCACAATGCCCACCGCATGGTCAATCGGATCGGTTTTTTTCGCCCGACCCGCCCCCAGGAGGGCTGCCGCTTCCCCAATCCTCCGGGCGTGAATTTGAGACTGGAATCCACTGCGAGGGGATTTTACAACCTCCACATGTCTGGCTGTCGGAAGTCGGTCTGGGTTATCCACAATACTCGCATCTCCGCCCTGAGCGATGATCAGCCGGCGGAATTTCTCCCAGCCCGCACCGCTATGGATAGCCTGCTCCGCCATAACCCGGCCTAGTTCGAGGGTAACGGCGCGTTTCCCCAGCAGCAGCATATGGGCGCTAGCCACCAGACAGTGTTCACGGAAGTCTGCCGGTCCGCCACCATGCAGAACATCGATTGCTTCGCGAACCTCAAGGGCGTTGCCGACTGCACAGCCAAGCGGTTGGTTCATATCGGAAAGCAAAGTTTTCACCTGTCGTCCAGCCATTTCACCAATTTTCGTCATAGTACCGGCAAGTAACCGGGCTTCATCAAGTGTTTGCATGAACGCTCCCAGACCCACCTTGACATCTAGCACAATGGCATTGGCGCCAGCAGCGATTTTCTTGCTCATGATGGACGAGGCGATTAATGGGATGGATTGCACCGTCCCGGTGACATCCCTCAGAGCGTACAGCTTGCCATCGGCGGGCGCCAGGTCGAGGCTTTGACCGGTCAGCACAACCCCGATCTCTTTCAGTTGGCGTTTGAATTCCTCGGTCGTGAGGTTGACGCGGTAGCCGGGGATGGATTCCATTTTGTCGATGGTACCACCGCTAAAGCCGAGCCCGCGACCAGACATTTTCCCGACCGGTAGTCCGCACGCAGCAACAACCGGCAACACCACCAGGGTGGTTTTGTCCCCCACCCCGCCGGAGGAGTGCTTATCGACGGCGACATCAACCACATCCGATAGATCGAGCAAAGCACCGGAATGTGCTATCGCCAGGGTCAGATCAGCGGTTTCACGCAGTGTCATGCCATTGAGCACCACAGCCATCGCCCACGCGGACGCCTGGTAATCTGTAATTTCCCCGGATGTAAAACCATCAATAAAGAAGTTGATTTCGTCTTTGCTCAACTCCCCTTTATCGCGTTTCTTGATAATAATATCTACCGCACGCATTCTGCCAGCTACTCCTATGCCACTTACTGTATTGTAAATCACTATCCGCATAAGGGCAAATAAAAAAACCTTGCGAAGGTCTCATGCCTTCGCAAGGTTGTAGCCATCGGGTGTATCCTGAACTGTCCAGCCAAGGGCAGTGATCTTCCGACGGAAGTCGTCGGCAGCCAGCCAGTCTTTACGGTTTCGAGCGTGCTGCCGATCGTCTGCCAGTGCAACAACTTCAGGTGGAGGTAGTTCATCGGGCACGTTCACCGGGACCGCGTGCTTGACCAATTTCCAGATGTCTGCCGGAATACCTGTTTCGATCGGGTCGGGAGGCAGCATCGCCCCCAGTTCAATCATTGGCAGGTCAGATCCAGCCGGAAATACATTGGGGTTGCACTTGCGCACGAGATGGATGGAACTGACGCCGTTGATGCAGCAGGTGCGTTTCGCAAAGTCAAGGATGATGCCAGTATGTTCATCCAAACCAATGGTCGTGTTGTCGGCAGGTAGCAAAGCACACCACTCGGCAAATCTCTCCATGCCGACGAAACAACGCGAGGTATCGACATCCGCACCCCCATCAGCATTGTTCCAGTGCGGGAGGAAGGAGAGCGGTGTACCAAAATCGCGGAAGAAATCAAGACCAGGCAGCGCGTGAACATCCGCACCGACCTTGTAGATTTCGTAAACGGGCAGCGCCCACGCGCCGACAGCAATAGTGGCGGCAGACGCAAAGACAAGCGTCGCTCCCAGGCGGTGACGGGCGCGGATGATATCCCAGGCCAGGCTGTTCTTAAGATGACGGACAGCATAGGTGGGCGAGCCTGGTCCCATGAAGATAATATTCGCGGTGAGCAGCGGTGCGCAGATTTCCGGGTCATCCGGACTGAAAAGGCTGTTCTTCCTGCGGGCAGGGACAACATCCACCTGGGGATGGTAATTCTGCAGACGATTGGAGAGAAAGTCAGCCACGCGTCCGGCTACTTGTAACGAATTGAGTTCAAAACCTGCCGGTGTCTCCAGTACTGCAATTCGTATGGGGCGCGGTAAACTCTGGGCGAGGGAGTCATAAATTCGTCCACCGGCGAGAGATGTTTCACCCGAACCGAGGAATGCGATTAGACCGAGAGTCATTGAGATCCTGCGTTATTTAATTTATCAAGGATATCGAGGACAACTTTGTTTTCAGGGATATCCTTCATATCGTCACCATAATGTTCGTATTGTATGATGCCTCCCTTGTCTAAAACCAATAATGCGGGCATTCGACCGAGCTTCCACAGATTCACCTGTTGATTGTAGACGTCGGCAACGGTGTGTTTGGGATCTGGCAAGCCAATGAATGGCAGCTTCTCGCTTTCCCAATAACGACGATAGGCATTTGGACCGTCCGGTCCTATCGCCAGGATTTCCGCGTCACGCGCGGTGAACGCCGCATAATCGTCCCGCAAGTGGGCGAGATGCGCGCGGCAGTAGGGTCACATGAACCCGCGCAGGAATGCGAGCACGAGATGTTTCTTGCCTTTGTAATCCGAGAGTCGGACTGATTGCCCGGTCAGATCGTTTAAAACAAAATCAGGGGCTTGTTTACCCAATGCAATATCAACTTTCATTTAACACTCTCCAAAAAAGCTTGAATAGAAACCATGAATTGGTCCGGACATTCTTCCTGAGGGACATGCCCGCAGTTTTTGAACACCACCAGCTCCGCTCCTGGTATTTCCATGGATAGCTGTATGCTCTGCGCAGTGGGCACAATGCGGTCATCATCACCTGTGACGACGAGCACTGGCATCGCCAGTTCCTTCAAGCGTTCGGCATAATTGACCGGATTACTGGCAATGGTGAACTCATAGAGCGCTTTATCCCAGTTATTTACGTCGAGCGGCCTGCGATAACCATCATACACCCGCGGGTCGATCCTGGAGGGATCATGCCATGCCAGCTGGATGGTTTCATTTCCCGACTCGCCGGCGATACTACGCACCAGCAAAGGACCGATGTGCCGCAATTGCGGCGTTGCCATGAGCGGTAATGCCCATTGCGGGAATCTACCACCGTGCCCGTTCCCCACGGCGGGATCCACAAGTACCAATCCCTGCACCCGGTCCGGATGTTCAATGGCGTACGCCGCTGCGATGCCTCCGCCCGCTGAATTCCCAACCAGGATGGCTTTTTCCACACCGAGTTTATCCATCAACCCATCCAACAATTCCACGTTTCCCTGGAGGCTATAGGGATTTGTCCCCGTCCATTCTCTAGGCATGGGGCGCTCGGTCAGGCCAAAGGCAGGACGGTCATAGGCGATGACACGTCCAAACTTAGCGAGCGGTTCCATGACTTCGCGCCATGAAAACTCGCTGGCTCCGAAACCGTGCAGAAGGATAAACACCAGCTTACCCTGTCCCATTTCGTGGTGATGAACAGTCAACCCATTTACATCCACAAACTTGCTGTCCGGGTCGGCAAGTTCGCGCTCAGGGAAGGTCCCCGTTAGAGACGGAACCGGGTAAAGCAGAGGACCAATCAAAACGACCAAGGCAACAACGAGAACGATGATGCCGAGGATTTTCCAAAAGCGATTCAAATTATTCTTCCTCAACAGCCCGTAACAATCGCACCGTCAGGTCAGTCGCCTGCGCCTGCTGATTTTCCGCAGAGATCGTCGCCACACCATCTCCAGGTTGGGGACCAAAATTTCCAAACTGGGCATGGTTGCCGCCTTCGATCACCTGCCTGATCGTTCCTGGCGGGAGCAACACGAGAGTCGAATCAATATTGCTCAAGTTAAGCACCAAATCATTCGACCCGTAAATTGAAAGACCCTTCAAGCCAGTCTTGGACAGATCATCACTGCCCGCAGGGTATGACGCCCAAAAAATCACTCCCTGCACATGCGCGGGATGGTTTATGGCATAAGAAGCTGCCATCGAGCCCCCCAGGGAATGCCCTCCGATAACCCAATACCGGATATCCGAAAAGGCAGTGATAACCTCATCCGCTTTATTTATACCAAAGACTGCCAGTGATAACGGCATCTTGACAATAGAAACCAGATAACCACGGCTGGCAATCTGACGTGCGATCGGGGCGTAGGAACGATAATCGATATGCCCGCCGGGGTAGATGATGAGAGCGGTGAGGGGTGGATTCGCGGTCGGGGTAAATACAACGAAATTGCCACGATCCTGAACGGTGACAACCCCATCCGATTCCATCGCCGCCAGAGCCTGATCGGTAGGTCCCAGAGGTGTCAGCCCCCAGGCGACAAAACCGATGGCGCCGATGAGTAACGCCCACACCAGAACCAACAAAACGATCTTAAGGACTATCTTCATTTTTTCTCCACTGTGATCTTGCGAATGACCGCTAGAGAAGAATGATAATCCCGCGCCATCGCGTCTGCCGAGGGATCGCATCCAATCAGGAACGAGCGAATGAAAACGCGGACAGGTTTCATGTTTCTTTTATTAAGGAACGAGCCAAGCGCCAGATCTGGTCGAACATATCGACTGTCAGCCTGCCGGTCAATGTGTTCTGCTGGCTAGGATGGTATGAACATAAGAGCCATTCCCCGGTTAGTAGACGATAATGGGCGGCATGCGCAAATTTCCATCCAGAATTTCTGGCGCAATATATCGTCAAAATGCTGTCAAATGCTATCCGACCTAGAGCGACGATCACCTTTGGCTGGATCATGGCAAGCTCGCGTTCAAGATAAGGCTGGCAGTTTTTCATTTCATCC
>JBGOXG010000140.1:0-6077 GCA_041479025.1 Anaerolineae bacterium | reverse complement strand
TAGACCCCATAAGGATCGGCTCGGCGAATATCATACGGAATCCCTGAAGCCCGTACGACCGGCCCTGCCATGGAGTAGGCAATTGCATCTTCGCCGCTGAGGTAACCGACGCCCTTACAGCGGGATACTAGGATTTCATTCTCACTCAAGAGGCGATCGAACTCATCAACTTTTCCGGGCAGGCGGTCAAAGACCAGATTCTTGATTTTCTCGAGTGTCCCCTCAGGAAGATCACGCACTACCCCGCCGAAACGAAAATAATTGCACATCATGCGCGAGCCGGATACTGCCTCGAAAATATCCAGGATTAATTCTCGTTCTTCAAACGCATAAAGTGCCGGCGTGAAGTAAGCACCCAGGTCGTTGAGCAGCATTCCGATAAGGATCATATGGTTCTGGATACGGCTCAGTTCGGCCATGATGACGCGGATGTATTCAGCACGTTCCGGCACCTGGATCGACATCAATTTCTCCACTGCCAGAGCATATCCCCAGTTATTACTCATGGAATTGAAGTAATCCAGGCGGTCAGTATAGGGCATATTCTGCAGGAAAGTATTGCGCTCCCCAATCTTTTCATGATTGCGGTGCAGATAACCCATGACGGGTTTAAGACTCACAATCGTTTCACCGTTCAATACAACAACAGCGCGGAAGACACCATGTGTGGATGGATGCTGGGGTCCCATATTGACCACGAAATGATCGGTCTTAATGCCGTCCTTGTCTTCACTCAGGTAATTCTTAAGACTTGCATAGAGCATTTCCTCGGGATCAGATGGCACCCATTTTTCAGGATCAAATCCGGCAGGGAACCGGATATTATCCCCATGTGGATTTTTTTCCTCAGCCATCATGATCTTGCCTTCCGGCCAGCGGGATTTGAATGGCTTGAAGTCGTCCTCGTAAAATGCTTCTTTCCAGTCTTTCCGCAGGGGGTATCCTTCGAAGCCTTCCCACATCAGGATGCGGCGCAGGTCGGGGTGACCGGTAAACCTGATGCCATAAAGGTCGTATGCTTCGCGTTCCTGGAATTCCGCACCGGGGTAGATGGAGGTAAGAGAGGGAACTTCGATCGGATCCACACGGGGAACCTGCACCTTGAATATGAGTGCCGGTCCACCCGTTGTCTTGTAGACATGGTACACGACTTCCATTTTCCCTTCAGGGAGATAATCCACTCCTGCCAGGTTGGACAGAAAATCGTAACTGAGATCATCGTGCAGGAAAATGGCAAATTCAACCAGTTTTTCTGGGGCAACAATCCAGCCAGTATAGCCGGGGCGAGTGTCGGCGGTGACAAAGCCGGGGAATTTGTTTGACAGGTCAAGAGTTGTTTGAGCAGGGGTTGCCATGGTGTCTCCTACGCCTTAGCTTCTGCAGTCTGGTCTGGTTGGGCAGAGACGGGCTGATCCAATTTTGCCAGCTCAAGTTTGAGCTGCGGGATGCGGCGCGGGTCAATCAGGTCTGGTCCCAGCATCGGGATGGGGATCTCGACGGAATCGGCGCCTTTCCGATACCAGCGCACCTGTTTGATGGATTGCTTGTCGATCTTGCGCTGGAGTTCGTTCAGGCCAAAAATTAGCGCCTGGGGGGTGGGGGGACAACCGGGAACATAGACATCCACCGGTAAGAACTTATCTATGCCCGCCACCACGTTATAGCCTTCCTTGAAGGGACCGCCGCCTGACGCACAAGCCCCCATGGCGACAACATATTTCGGTTCAGCCATCTGGTTGTAAAGACGGACTATGGCAGGTACCATTTTCTTGGTTACCGTCCCAGCGACGAGCATAAGGTCGCTCTGTCTCGGGCTTGGCCGCATCACCTCCATACCGAAGCGTGCCAGATCGTAGCGTGATGCCTGGGCGCAGATCATTTCGATCGCACAGCAAGCCAGTCCAAACATCAACGGCCAGATGGATGAACGCCGTCCAAAATTGTAGATTCGATCGATTGTTGTGATGGCTACCGCCCCTTCAACTTCGGGGGGCATTTCATAGCCGGGAGAATTAAGATCACTTGTCGTCATGAATAGTCTCCTCGAACCAGACTTTATAAATATCTGCCAGGATTCCTTCGTTGACAATTAATGGGTCATCTGAAAATTCTGGTAGTGCGATAGTCCAGAGATAGATTTGGCGAAGGGACACGTCTTCTAGCTTCAAATCGGGATATTGGCGGTTAAGCGCCTGTGCAATTGCAAAAGTAGCATCCCAATTCAAGGGTTCTGACATGCTTTTCGTGTAGTTTATGTTTTAAGTCACAAAGCCTGGTTTGATTATACGGTCAGTGCACGATCATGTCAATTGAATTTTGAAAATATATATTTGCAAAATTGAAAAAGTGATTATAATGTGACAAATGACACCCGTAAAAAATCTCACTCGCCACCGCTATATGGCATTACTTCGCAAGATACAGACGGCAACAGCTGGTGAACTTGCCCGTGCTTTGAATGTCACGCCTGCGAATGTCCGCCATCACCTCGCTGGATTGCAGGCTGATGGTCTGGTGCAGGTGGTTGAGATTCGTCATGGGGAGGGGCGCGGCAGACCGGTTAATATTTATGGATTAAGCAGATCTGCACAAGGAGACAATCTAACCCAGCTGGCTGATGCGATTTTAACTGATTGGTTGAGCTTGATCGATCCGGAATTGGTTGGGGACGCCATTGAAAGAGTTGCGCGAAGCATGATGGATGGTTCACAAGCCACTGCAACAGTAAATATCGCCCGTAAGCTGGTAAATGCCATGAATCACCTGAATAGGATGCATTACCATGCGCGCTGGGAGGCACATGCTGCTGGTCCGCGAGTTATATTCGAATCTTGCCCTTATGCCAGCGTGATATCCCGCCATCCGGAATTATGTCAATTGGATGCTAAACTGCTTCAAGATTATCTCGGGGGAGGGATAGAACAACTCGCAAAACGCGAAAAAGGGTTTAAGAACATCCCTGTGTGTATATTTGCTGTAATAGAATAAATTAAAAGTCCCCGTCTTTTCCGAAATACCAGCTATTCAAATATTCTCATAGAACCAATAACTCGATTGGTCATCACTATATAGTTTATTACTGATAGAGGCTATAAAGCATCCATGGTGTTGTATTAACTAAATTATTGGCCGGAAATGAGGAGACTTAATATGGACGAGAAAAAGCAATCTCACTCTGATGTTTCACCATCCTTTTTCGATAAACAGCAGGTAAACATCGAGAATATTCCTGTTGCGGACGGAATTCCACTGGGGATTCAAACGATATCCAATCCGGAGTTGGGGATAGGCGGAGCTTATGGCGCGTGGGGCGCAAGCTATGACAATACAGCCCTTCCCGAATTTTTGGGAGAACGGCTGGGCGAGCCACTCGCCGAAACGGAAATTATGAATCTGAGCGAACTGGGTTTTCTCAGCAGACACCACACCCCCGATTTAACGGATGATGAGCATCTCAAGTTGGAGTTGGAAGTGGGTGAACGAATGCTGCGTCAAGGTGCGCAGGCGAACGGTTGGGAGCCTTCAGAGGTGCAAGGTGTATTGATTGGATTGAGCTGCCCTGTCTCGGATGATTATGTCGTTCAAATCGCAGCCCGTGCCGGGATTCCCGAAGATGCACTCAAGGTGAGTGTCCATAAGGCCTGCGATGGTTCGATGGGTGCATTGCATTTCGCATTAAATCCAGATTTGTCTGCTCCAGGGGAAGTCAATGTTGCCGAGGAACTTCAGGGCAAAAAGGTTTTGGTAGGAGGGATTGAAGGGTTAAGTCGTCTTACCAGCCATGCCCGCGATAAGAATGCGTTGCAGCTATTTGGGAACGGGGCGGGGGTGATTGGCGTCGTCCCTGGCGAGACGATGAAATTCCTGGTTGGGAAGAGTCATGAAAATTACGATGAAGACGGTTTGCTGCAAATTCGCATGTTTTACCCGCACTCGCGGGTGAGGATCCCTGGAAAATCACTGCTTGAAACCACATATGATGCTCTTAAGCATATCAGAATCGCCGGGTTGATGCATGAGCCGGATGATGGAGCTCCCATTCTCATGGCTGGATTAATGGGGATGGTGAAACTTTTTGTCCGCACAGGCGTGGACGTGGTGACAGATGTCTATAAGGATTATCAGGCACTGATGGATAAATTGGGGCAGTCTGGTAAATCAATTGAAGTCGCCATTGTTCATCATGCCAACTATAAAATTAACATGCTCAAGGCCAAGCAGCTGTTGAAGGGCGGCATTCAATTCCCGATGCCCTGGCTGCTTAATGATTTTGGAAATGTAAGTGCTGCCTCCTGCATGATTGCCTTCCTGCGCCAATTGCAGAGTCTCAAACCGGGTGACCATATCCTGTTCGATGGCTTTGGTGCAGGAACCTATTATGATGTGATGGCGGTTGCGCTTGGGTAATGAACAGTAATTAGAGGATTCTCCTGTTGAAATAATCCCTAGAGCTATTCTACGGTAACGCTTTTGGCCAGATTTCTGGGCTGGTCCACATCCAGACCGCGCATGGCAGCAATGTGATAGGCCAGCAATTGGAGCGGGATTACGGTCACAATGGGGGAAAGCATCCAGGGACATTCCGGCACCCAAAGAACAAGATCTGCCAGCGAGGCGACCAACTCATCCCCTGCAGTAGCGAGGGCGATGACTGTCCCTCCGCGTGCTCTCGCCTGTTGAATCTGGCTGATCATTTTATCGTGCCAGGGATCTTTCGGGGCAATGCACACGACCGGCATTGTCCTGTCGATGAGTGCGATCGGACCGTGTTTCATTTCACCAGCGGGATACCCTTCAGCGTGGATATAGGAAATCTCCTTTAGTTTCAGGGCTCCCTCGAAGGCGATGGGCATGTTGATTCCACGTCCGAGATAGAGGCAATCCCGGATATCTTTCAATCGACCGGCGACATTTTCCACATCTGGTTCTGAATTCAATACGCGGCTGGCGAGATCAGGGACAAGACGAAGATCAGCCACAAGCGTTTTGCGTGTCTTTTCATCGATCACACCGCGCAAATCGGCCAGCAGAACCGCCAGCATATATAGGTCAACTAACGGCGCAGTGAATGCCTTGGTGGATGCCACGCCGATTTCCGGACCAGCTTGCATCGAGATGTAGCCGTCCGCCACGCGCATGGCCTGCGAGCCGATGGCATTGACCACCGACCAGAGGGTGGCACCTTTTTTTCTGCCCTCTTCCATTGCTGCCAGGGTATCGGCTGTTTCGCCTGACTGGCTGATGGAGAGAACCACCGAGTTCTTGTCGATGATGGGATCGCTGTACCGGAATTCCGACCCGATCTGCACTTCGCAGGGAACACGGGCAATTTTCTCAATCAGGATTTTCCCCACCATTCCTGCATAGGCGGCTGTCCCGCATGCAGTGATGAAAATCCTGTCGATGCGTTGAGCGAGTTCGGACGTCAAATTCAGTTCTGGCAGGCGAATGCGCCCTTTATCAAAATCAACTCTCCCGGCGAGAGTATCTGTCAATGACCGGACTTGATCGTGGATCTCCTTTTGCATGAAGTGCCGGTATTCACCTTTTTCCGCGGCGACCGGATCCCACGAGACGACATGCACCTGCGGTCGGACTGGTTTCCCATCAAGCGTTTCAATTTGGACAGCATCTTGGGTAACCACTGCCATCTGGCGCGATTCAAGAAAGATCACCCTGCGGGTATGTTCGAGGATTGCAGGGATATCGGAGGCAACAAAATTCTCTCCCTCGCCCAGACCGATTACAACACCCCCGGCATTTCCGATGCGTGCGCACACCATTTTGTCGGGTTCTTTCGCAGAAAGCAGCACAATCCCATGCGCTCCCTGGATCTGATTGAATGTTTTTCGGGCAGAATCGCTCAGATCAAGCCCGGTCCCTTGATAATGTTCAACGAGATGGACAATGGTTTCAGTATCGGTGTCGGAATTAAATACCACCCCCTCCGCAGAGAGTTCGTCTCGCAGTTCGAGGTAGTTCTCCACGATGCCGTTGTGTACAACCACCACTTCACCGGTACTCCCGAGATGCGGATGGGCGTTGCGCGCAGACGGTTCACCGTGCGTTGCCCAACG
>JBGOXG010000248.1:0-3093 GCA_041479025.1 Anaerolineae bacterium | reverse complement strand
CTCAGCATGCCTGACCTGGACGGCATTTCTGTCACCCGCAAGATCAAGCTCCAATTCCCGGACCTGAAAATTCTCATACTGACTCTTCATGAAGATGAAGCTTTGTTGAAAGAAGCGATCAAGGCCGGGGCGGCTGGCTATATCCTTAAACGTGCCGCGGAGGCGGAATTGATCTCTGCCATCCGCACCATCTTGCGCGGCGATCTCTACGTAGATCCATCCATGGTGCGGGGTTTGTTCGAGGAATCCCAGCAGTCCCAAGTAAAACAGAAAAATCCGATAGAACCCCTGACCCCGCGTGAAACGGAGATCCTCAGGTTGATCGTTGAGGGATACACCAACCGGCAAATTGGGCAGGAGTTGAATATTAGTATCCGTACGGTGGAAGGCCACCGTGCCAATATTTCGGACAAGTTGGGTCTGCACAGCCGGGTTGAGCTGGTTCGTTATGCGCGCCAGCACGGCCTGATCGAATGATCCCAATCGGTTAGCATCCATATAACCCCCTCTCTACGACCCCGTAGAAAATACGGGGTCGGACCGCGTATTTGTCCCTCGATAACCGTCCTTCGAAAACCCCCGCTTTCTACGCTTATATAGATCTCAAAATTATTATATGATGGAAGTTGGCCCAGCGGGTTCTAACAACCCGCCATCTAAGCCAGCGCATCCTCTTCTTGCACCGAAGGAGATTCATGCCCAGTAGACCCGCTTCCCATACAATCCCCAAACCAATTGTCTCGATGCGCGGGATCACCAAATCCTTCCCAGGTGTTTTGGCAAATGACCGGCTCGATCTGGATGTCTATGCTTCCGAGATCCATGCCCTCCTGGGGGAAAACGGTGCCGGGAAAACCACCTTGATGAAAATCCTGTACGGCTTCTATCGTTGTGATTCCGGCCAGATTCTTATCAACGGGCAGCAGGTTGTCATTCTTTCTCCCCACGATGCCCGCCTCCACCAGATCGGAATGGTATTCCAGGATTTCAATCTGATCCCTGCTTTCAGTGTTGCCGAGAATATCGCTTTGTTCCTTCCAAACCTTCCAGCCGTGCTGAATGTCAATGAGATCAACCAGCGTATTCTTGAGGTCTCCAAACGCTATGATCTTCAGGTCAACCCACGTGCCATGGTTTCCCAACTTTCCATCGGTGAGCAGCAAAAGGTCGAGATCCTGAAATTGCTGCTGGCCGACGCGCGCCTGTTGATCCTTGACGAGCCAACACGCGTGCTTGCCCCGCATGAAGTGGAAGCGCTCTTCAAGGTTCTGGACAGCCTGCGCAAGGATGGGTATGCCATTGTCCTGATCACACACAAGATGAAAGAGGTCCTGGAGTGTGCGGATCGGATCACAGTTCTGCGCGGCGGTCATCTGGCGGGTACATTACTGCGGCCTGAGGCCAGCGAGGACAAGCTGGTTGCGTTGATGTTCGAGAAAAAACTGGCTGCCTTGCAGGTGAACCGAAGGCGCGCCATTGCTGAGCTGGAAATCCCCCTGCTGGAGCTGAGCGGGGCCGAGACGCGCGCTGAAGGCCTGACTCCGGGTCTGAAAGCCATCGACCTGAAAGTGCATCCCGGCGAGATCGTCGGCGTCGCAGGCGTATCTGGAAACGGCCAGAAGGAACTCGGAGATCTTGCCCTCGGGATGATCAAATGCGTGCGGGGCAGGAAGCTCCTGTTTGGCAAGGACTGCACCAAGCAGTCGATCCAGCAGGTGCGGCGGAGCGGGGTCGGCTTCATCCCTGAAAATCCATTGACCATGGCGATCGCGCCGTTTATGACCGTGTTGCAAAACATGGCTCTGACCAGGACCTGGAGATATGCCCGGGCAGGAGGCCTGAGCATCGACTGGCCAGCCGTCAAAGCGGATGCGGAGCGGACGATGGAGCGATTGGAATTCTCTTTCCCGCTCTACGTCCCGGCCCGCTCCTTGTCAGGGGGCAACCTGCAGCGCATGGTCATCATCCGCGAAATGACCCAGGAGCCGCGTCTGATCATCGCGTCCTACCTGACCCGCGGCCTGGACGTGCAGAGTACCATTGCGGCGCGCCAGGCGCTCGTCCAGGCGCGTGACAACGGCGCTGGCATCCTGCTCATATCGGAGGACTTGGAGGAATTGTTCACTCTCAGTGACCGCCTGATCGTCCTCTACGCAGGTACGATAGCGGGCTCATTCAAACCTGAAGAAACGAATGTCTTTGAAGTCGGTCACCTGATGACGGGCTCCGGGGTAAAACATGTCAAAAATAGCTGAGGCAATTACCCGTTTCCCTGTGGTTCGTCAGAAGGCTTTGCAGACTGCCATTCGTTATTTACTGATGATCCTGCTGGCTTTCCTGCTTTTCGGGCTGATCCTACTGATCTCCGGGAAGGATCCGCTCCAGTCCTACAAAGATATCTTCACCTCGACACTGGGCAGCGCTTACGGCTTTTCCGAGGTCATCGTGGCCATGATCCCCATGTTGATCACCGCCCTGGCGGTAGCTTTGCCATCCCGGATCGGTTTGATTAACGTGGGCGGGGAAGGCCAATTGTATATCGGAGCCGCCTTCGCCACTTTCGGAGCGCTGACTTTTTCCAGCCTGCCTGCCTGGCTTTTGCTGCCCTTGATGGTCCTGCTGGGCATGCTGGGCGGAGCTCTGTGGGCATTCATCCCCGGTTACCTCAAATCCATTGGCCTCGTGAATGAAACGATCACCTCCTTGCTGCTGAATTCGGTCGCGCCCAAGATCATCGGCTTCCTGATCTTCGGGTTCTGGCATTCGCCAATGGATACGGTCAAGACCGCCAATTTTGTCGCTGCGGCCCGGCTGCCGGCATTTTTTGGGACGCGCATCCATCTTGGCCTGGTATTCGGGCTGGTATTGTTGATCGTCTTTTGGCTTGTCATGAAATATACCCGCTGGGGCCTGGAGATGCGTGCCATCGGCAGCAATCCACAGGCTGCCAGGCGGAACGGGATTCCGCTTAGTAAATACCTGGTGATTGTCATGTGTGTTGGTGGTGCCATTGCTGGTCTGGCGGGCATGGCCCAGGTTTCCGGGTTCTATGGGGTGTTGTTGCTTAACTTCTCGATGAGCTTGGGCTTCACG
>JBGOXG010000021.1:0-21974 GCA_041479025.1 Anaerolineae bacterium | reverse complement strand
GTTTTATTTCAACATGTGCATCCGACCCTTGAACGACGACTCCTCCCCGGTGGACTTCACCGCCCATACTGAATCGGTCGCCTTCAGGAGAATTTCCTGATAAAGCTGTGGTTTTACCACGGTTTGCTCCGGATTTTTTAGTCGGGGTCATTTCACAATCCTATTGGATCACTCGCAAGAAAATCAAGCTTCCTGCCGGGCTTTATCAAGGATTTTTTTAAAGACAGCGGTAAACCCGGTGACAGGTCCGCCCAGTGAGGCTGCCATGACATCTACAACGTCTGGTGCAATCCCAGCAAGATATTTCAACCACCTTTCCACTTTGCTCTGGTTGGCTTTCTCATCCTTGGCGGCTTCCTGCTGGATATTCTGGACGGTCGCTTCGATTTCAGATTTGTCCACGTCAGGATTATCCGGTCGCGATTGGATGTGCTGGAAAACCGCATCAAACATCCTGGTCATCTCAGCGGCACTAACGCCAGTGTTCTGGGCGATTTTAACTTGCGCATCCGGTCCCATGACTACGACCCCGCCGGTTACTTTTCCGTCCATTGAGTACTTACTACCGGCCTTCACGACGGTCTTTTTGTGTTTCCTTTTTTCAGTCATATTTCCTCCACATTGGTTATTTCTAGGATACAGCAAAATTTGGTGTGAAGCAATACAGTCAGAGTAAACCTTGTTATTAAGACGAAATCAGTCTGAATTGTATCCTGTTCGATGATTTGTTGAAAGTCCCCAGATTGCTTCTCTATAAGTATTTGGTTTAAGGGCAAGAGGTCCTACTCACCCGACCACCATGTACTGAGTCCGAACGGCGATTTTTTGCTCCAACTTACAAATGGCCAAAGATCACGGGGGTTGGGAGGTGAACTGGCCGATTTCTACCTCTCCGAGGGCTTTCTTCAAGTCTATTGATTTTATAATGATGGTCACACCGCGTTCTCCGGACCCCAGGGAAATTTCTTCCGGCAGGAATATATTTTGATCAGCAAGAATCCTCATGGGCGAGGGTAATCCGAAGGGCGAAACTGCGCCAGGGCGATATCCCGTCGCTTCGAAAACTTCCTTTTCGCTCGCCATGGTTAGTCTTGATTGACCGAGGAAGGTGCGTAAGGCTTGCCACGAAATCTGGGTTGGACCGGCGACCAGCACCAATAAAAATTCCCCTGCTCCTAAACGGAACACAATACTTCGAATGATCTGTTCGGGAGTCTGACCGCGTTCAATGGCAGCCTGTTCAAGGGAATGCACTGGTCCGGGATGACGGAAAATCCGATGAGGGATACCCCGTTCAGTCAATATTCGAGATACAGGAGGGAGGTCGATCATTGTTAAAATATACGCCGGATTGCTCTCTTAAGCAAATCCTTTGACATTTCCTGCCTGTTGATATATAGTTGACTAAATACATTTTCCCTGGAGGGCAACTTTCATGTTCGCAATCA
This sequence comes from Anaerolineae bacterium, assembly GCA_041479025.1. GTDB lineage: Bacteria > Chloroflexota > Anaerolineae > Anaerolineales > Villigracilaceae > JBGPQJ01. The sequence goes on along the minus strand of JBGOXG010000021.1, from coordinate 20,526 downwards.
GGCTTCTTGAAGAAGGCGGGACAACCGGTCCAGACATTTCCTGGCTCATCTGGGTTGTTCTCTTTGTATTCATTTCAATGGTTTTCCTGGGTTGGTGGGCGAGCAAACGTTTGCCCATAGAGGAAGAGCCGGTTCAGGGTCACGAGGAACATGCCCACGGTGAGCATGATTAATGATCAGTCTGATGTAATAATCCAAATGTTGATTAAAAGTCATCCATGATTTGGTAAAGTGGTGGTCCTCAGAATTCGTGCCTAAATTCTCCCCGGAAAAGGGGAGTTTTTATTTAAGACACCTGTACATGGAAATTAGGATTTATGTCTCTACCTTATCACCTTAGGTTGGAGTAATCTAAAGAGGTATCTATCCAAATTATTTAAGGAGTACCTATGAGGCTTTATGCAGACAGTGCCAAATGCTCAGGATGTAATGCCTGCCGGGTGGCTTGTTCACTAAATCTGTTCGGTGAGACGAATCCGAAAAAGGCTGCCCTCATCATCGAACCCCACTTCCCTGAACCGGGTGTATATGAAGTCAAAGTTTGCACCCAGTGCGGTGAGTGTGCGCAAGTTTGCCCTGTGGAGTGTATCAAACAGGATGATCGCGGCGTATATTACGTAGTTCAGGAAGATTGCATCATGTGTGAAGCCTGTGTACCGGTCTGTCCGGAAGGTGTGATGTTCATGGATGCCAGTCTGGTACCTGACACCGCCTGGGAATGCGATTTGTGTGGTGATTGCGTGGAAGTGTGCGGTACCAGCGCACTTAGGATAGCCGAAAAAGAAACGGCATAGGAGATTGAAATGAACGGATATGGTGGAAGCATTCTACGTGTCAATTTGAGCACTGGGACAATCACCCGCGAACCAACCTCCCTTGAATTAGCCCGGGATTTTATCGGTGGTCGTGGCTTCGGCATCTATTTCTTGACCAAAGAAGTGCCTGTGCATGCAGACCCTCTAGGACCGGAAAATAAGCTGATCATCTCGAATGGTCCACTTTCCGGCATGCTTGCTCCAGGTGGGGGAAAATGCGATTGGACCTGCAAATCGCCGTTGACAGGTGGTTACGCTGACGCATCTATGGGCGGTCATTTTACTGCCGAGATGAAGTATGCCGGACTCGACAGCATAATTTTGGAAGGGCAGAGTTCCAAGCCAGTCTACCTTTTCATCGAGAATGCAAAAGCTGAACTGCGCGATGCCTCTTCGCTGTGGGGGAAAGGCGCTATTGATACCGAGGTGGAGTTAAAGCAAATGCATGGCGAACCTTACCAGGTTGCTGCAATTGGTCCCGGTGGCGAGAATCAAGTTCTATATGCCTGCATCAACCATGATTATGGACGGCAGGCTGGTCGCGGTGGGGTGGGTGCAGTGATGGGCAGCAAGAAACTCAAGGCAATAGTCCTGCACGGGACCAACTCGGTTCCAGTGGCGGATCCGGAAGCATATCGCAAGGCTGGTATGGCGCTCTATAAAGCCTGCAAAGCTGCAGATAACCTGGCTGATTGGACACGCTATGGTACGACGATTGTTGTTTCCTGGTGCGATGAAGTCGGGGCGCTGCCCACGCGGAATTTTTCCGCAGGTTCTTTTGAAGGCGGCAAGACACTGTATGGTCCGGTGATGCGCGAACAAATCGTCATCACGGATAAAGGCTGTTTTGGTTGCCCGTGCCCGTGCGGGAAGTACAGCAACATGAAACGCTATGGCACCCGGGTTGAAGGACCGGAGTACGAAACCATCGGGATGCTCGGCTCTGACGTGGGTCTTTCAGATATCCAGGATGTGGCGCAGGCGAATCTGCTCTGTGATGACCTGGGCATTGACTCCATTTCAGCAGGTGGCTGCATCGCATGGGCGATGGAAGCCTATGAAAAAGGCGTGCTAACGAAAGAAGATACCGATGGATTGGACCTCCGATTCGGCAACGTCGAAGCGGTCTTCACCGCTATAAAGAAAATCGCTGCCCGTGAAGGGAAACTGGGTGCTTTGCTTTCGGAGGGTTCGAAGCGCGCTGCGATCAAGGTGGGTAAAGGTACACAGGATTATGCCATTCAGATCAAAGGTATGGAGCAATCAGCCTACGCCATCCACAACGCGACAGCCATGCTCATCTCCTACATGACCTGCGACGTGGGCGCGCATCACAATCGTGCATGGGCGATCACTTACGACCTGCAGGTGGGTCGCGATAAGGTCGTGCCCGAAAAAGTGGCGCGCGTGATCTGGCTTCAGCACTTCCGCCCGATGTTCGATGTGCTCGGTGGCTGTCGCCTGCAATGGGTTGAACTGGGCATCGACCGCGATCTGTATGTTCCTTTGTTGGAAGCGATGACGGGCATTAAACGCACCTGGGAAGATCTGGAGAAAACCGGTGAGCGGATTTGGAACCTCACCCGCCTGTACTGGATGCGCGAAATCGATGGGTTTGGTCGTTCCTGGGATCAACCCTCCCCACGGTTCTACACAGAAGCGCCTATATCAGGGGCGACTGCCGGGCAGATCACTAGACTTGAGGATGTGCAGAAACTTCTTGATATGTATTACGAACAGCGCGGGTGGGATGCGGAAGGTCATCCAACTTCCTCGACGCTGGAGAAATTGGACCTGTTGGAATTTGCAATCTAGGGATAATTGATCAAGTGGTGAATGGAGAGCAGGAGTATTATCCTTACCCTCTATTCATCACTCATTCGTTCTTTTCTACCATGCCTGTCATCCTGCGCCCTGTGGGACATCTTAAATCATACCTGAAAGATCAGGCAGAACTTGTTGTTCCTGCTGGCAGGTCAATCCGTGAAACACTTCGCGCGGCAGGGATTCCGCCAGAAGTGGTGGCGCTGGTCGTGGTAAACGATGTGCACCAGACCGACAAGGAAATGGTTCTTCAGGATGGTGATGTAGTTCGCATCATGGCAGTGATCGGGGGTGGGTAAACCTCAGGCATCAGATAAATGATAAAAAAAAGATATCATAACAAAAGACGTGGTTTTGAAAATACCACGTCTTTTGTTTACCAGACTTGCTGGACTGTCATTTGCTTGGAATTTCTCATATATAAAAATTCTCTACTGCCAATCTGGATCACTTTAATGATTTTGGGGTCTTCCACTTTGGTGAATTTCTAATAAAAAAGATATAAATATCGAGCGGTATCAAGGTCGTTTTGAGATATAATCCCGCCTCGCGGGAGCATGATTCATCAGAAACAGGGATATGTCTTTCGTATAGACCGGAATTTTCTTCGGAGATACTCATGGAAAAAGAAAAGCAATTACAAATGTACTATGAGATGGTGCTCATCCGTCACATAGAGGAACGCGGGGCGGAACTGTACCAGGCTGGCCAGATCGGTGGATTTATGCATCTTTATATTGGTCAGGAAGCAGTGTCGACCGGCTTGATCGCAGCCCGAAAACCTCAAGACCGGGTCATAACAGCGTACCGCGACCATGGCGTTGCGATTAACTGCGGTATTTCGTCCAACGCAGTGATGGCGGAATTGCTCGGTAAAGCCACAGGCACCTCCAAAGGCAAGGGCGGCTCGATGCACATGGCTGATACGGGCAAGAATATGTGGGGTGGGCATGCCATCGTTGGAGGGCATCTACCCATTGCTGCTGGCTTTGCGCTGGGCGACCAGTATGCGGGAAATGACAATGTCACCATTTGCATGTTCGGGGACGGCGCGACGAACATCGGTTACTTTCACGAGGCACTCAACCTGTCGAAGGTATGGAACCTGCCAGTGCTGTGGGTCTGTGAGAACAACTTATACGGTATGGGCACGGCAGTTGAGCGGGCTTCAGCCGTTTCAGAAATCCGCCAGAAAGCGGAAGGCTATGGGATGGGCAACGAACGCGTGGAAGGGATGGACGTATTGAAGGTCTACGCTGCGGCTCACAAGGCCATCGAATATGTTCGCACGGAAAAGAAACCCTTTCTCCTTGAAGTAGTGACTTATCGTTATCGCGGCCATTCGATGGGCGATCCCGAGCGCTACCGCAAGCCCGAAGAAGTCCATAAGTATCAGGAGAATGACCCGATCGGGATTTTCCGCAAGACGCTGATTAATAAGAAGGTCGCCACCGAAGCTGACCTCAACGTGATCGACGAACAGGTTGAAGAAGAGGTCAAGAAAGCTGTTGAGTTTGCTGAAGCCAGCCCCGAACCAGGTATGGATCAGTTGTTTGTTGACATTTACGCTGATAAATAAACACAAAGCTCCTGAAGGAAGCCAAAATACTTTCTGGACTTCATGGCTTAGAAGAGGAATTTATGCCAAAAATCACCATGCGCGAAGCAATCTCCCAGGCTCTCATGGAGGAAATGGACCGCGACCCGGCTGTCTTTATCCTCGGTGAGGAAGTTGGGGTATGGGGTGGGACGTATGCCGTTACGAAAGGGTTTTACGATAAATATGGGGCGGAGCGCGTCAAGGATACACCCATCGCTGAGAATGCGATCATCGGTGCCGCCATCGGTGCGGCGATGGTCGGTCAGCGCCCCATCGCGGAATTGATGACCATCAACTTTGCCTTTTCGGCGATGGACTACATCGTCAACCAGGCTCCCAAATTACACTATATGTTCGGGGGACAATTCAAGCTCCCTCTGGTCATCCGCACAGTCGGCGGCGGAGGGCGCCAACTCGGTGCGACCCACTCGCATACACCGGATGCTATTTTTGCCCATTTCCCGGGTTTGAAGGTCGTCAGCCCCGGAACGCCGGCGGATGCCAAAGGGCTGCTCAAGAGTGCCATCCGCTCGGACGACCCGATCCTTTTCATCGAACATGCCACCATGTACCAGATACGCGGCGAAGTACCCGAAGGAGAAAACCTGATCCCGATTGGCAAATCCAAAGTCCAGCGCGAAGGTAAAGACGTCACCGTCGTTACCTACTCCAAAGGGTTGGAGCTTTCGTTGAAAGCCGCCGAAGAGCTTGCAGAAGAAGGCATCCAGATTGAAGTGGTGGACCTGCGCACGCTGCGCCCACTCGATATGGGACCTGTGCTCGAGTCTTTCAAGAAAACCAATCGCGCGGTGGTCGTTGAAGAAGGCTGGAAATCCTTCGGCGTCGGCTCTGAAATCGTCGCTCGCATATACGAGCAGGCTTTCGACTATATCGATGCACCCATCCTGCGTGTGGCGCAGAAGGAAGTGCCGCTTCCCTACAACCGAACGCTGGAACAGGCAGCGCTCCCGCAAGTCGAGGATGTCATCGCGGCGGTAAAGGAGGTCATGAAATAATGGCTGAAACCATTTCCATGCCCAAACTGGGTTTCGATATGCGCGAAGGCGTGCTGGTGCGCTGGGTCAAGAATGAAGGCGAAACCATCAATAAAGGCGACGTCCTGGCTGAGATCGAGACCGACAAGGCCACCGTCGAAGTCGAGTCTTCCGCCAGCGGTGTGGTTCGCAGACTGCTCGCCAGTAAGGGCGATTCAGTCCCGGTCGGTGCGGCGATTGCGATCGTCGGCACCGTAGATGAGAAAATTGACGATTTGTCTGCCGCCTCCGCCCTCTCCAAACCATCATCAACTATTCCTGCTGCTAATGAATCCAGAACGACTCAATCTGAACCTGCGTCTGCTTCCGTTGTCGAGACTCCCGTCGTCACTGAGACTGGTCCCGTTAAAGCGTCGCCTCTGGCAAAAAAGGTTGCGCGCGAAAGCAAAGCCGATCTGTCCAAAATCAAAGGCACAGGTCCTGGCGGTCGCATTGTCCGCAGGGATGTGGAAGCTGCCCTTGCAAGCGGACAAACGACTGCAGTTAGAAGCCAGCCTGCATTGGCACCGATGACCATTAACCCGCAGCTACCAATACCCGGCGACCAGGTTATTAAAACCACAAAATTGCGTCAGGTCATTGGCAGACGTCTGGTTGAATCCAAGCAAAACCTTCCGCACTTTTACGTTTCACACGAGTTCAAGATGGAATCGTTGATGTCTGTGCGTAGTCAATTGAATGGCTACCTGCCTGATGGCGAAAAAATTTCAGTCAACGACTTCATTGTCAGGGCAGCAGCCCTGGCGCTGCGCGAATTCCCTAACCTGAATGCAGCGCTTAATGGAACCGACGTCATCCGGTACGGGCATATCAACATCGGTGTGGCGGTGACAGTGGAGGGCGGCTTGCTCACAGTCGTATCCAAAGATGCCGACCAAAAATCCCTCCGCCAGATTTCCGCTGAAGTGAAGGCGATGGCAGCCCGGGCTCGTGAAGGTAAAGTCAAGCCTGATGATGTGGAGGGATCCACTTTCTCCATCTCCAACCTCGGCATGTACGATGTGGAGAACTTCACCGCCATCATCAACCCACCTGAGGCAGCGATCTTGGCGATTGGCTCCGCCCGCGAGGTCCCGGTGGTTGAGAATGGCCAGGTTAAACCCGGTTGGCGAATGAAAGCCACCCTCTCGGTGGATCATCGCATCAGCGATGGAGCGGAAGCCGCACAATTCATGCAGGCGCTGGCAGGCTTCCTTGAAAATCCTGTCAGGTTGTTGGTGTAAGAATCACGCAGGGACACGATATATCGTGTCCCTACACAGTTATTAATAAAATACCCGCCACCAGGGTGAAGGGCATCCTAGTGACGGACAACTACTTTAGGATCATTTTTTGCAGAGACGACTCTGCCGCCTTCTTATGCATCATATGCATTTTGACCTTAACGCAGATGCTGATTTATAATCACGGTCACATCCATGCCGCATCTCGTATGAGTTCAGGAGGTTCATCGGCATATGATCATAATGTCAGTTTACTTCGGTGGTAAAGCTTTCCTAATTTATCTACCACATAGATTCAAATAAAGGAGACCTAATATGAACAGCGCTGAAAGTAATAAACCTGTTGTACAGGGTGGTATGCCAACCTGGGACGCGCGGAACCAGTTCTTTAATGTGCAAAGATGGTTTCGCGTCCTGATCGTGGCCGTTGTGTTCCTGTGGTTGCTATTGATCGGGTGGGTTTTGTTCATCGCGCCGATTGAGAAAGCGGAGGTTTCGAAACTCGAGGCTGGCGCTAATCTGACGCTTGTGCTGGCTCCGGTGCTGGTGGCTGCGGCTGCGGTCGAACGGACGCTTGAGTCCATCTTCAATGTGATTGAAGGCAGCTGGCGTACGATGGTCGCCTATCTGGGGCGCGGGCTGCGCTGGCTGAAGAGCGCCGAGGTCGAGGTCATGCAGGCTCGTCAATTCCTGGCTGACGCATCTGATAAGTACAATATGGAAATGCAAAGCCTCCAGATCGGCCAGACCTCAGTCTCTGCAATAACAGATACAATACGGACCAAGATGGAGGCTGCCAACAAGATGATAACTCTGGCGCAGAAGCGTCTGGCAGATGCCGAAAGTAACCTTGACGCCGCCCCTTCGTCCGATAGCTACATCAGCGCCAAATCAGCCGTCGCGATCGTGCTCGGTCTGATGTTGGGTGTTATCATTGCGGCGATTGGTCAATTGCAAATGTTTGCGATGTTGGGGATTGCTGCAGTCCCCGCACGGTTCGATGTGCTTCTCACTGGCTTGGTCATCGGCAGCGGATCGTATCCAGTACACTCACTGGTTGGCATTTTGCAGCAAGGCAAGGATACGCTGGACAGCGCCAAGGGCTACTTTAATCGGTTGGCTCCTGCGGTTAAGACAGAAACCACAACTATGCCTCCCACCGCTCCTGGTGAGTCCGTCGTCGTTGAGACTACCACGGCTAAGACAACGGACGAAGGACCTCACAAGTAATTCATTCGACGCGAACACAAAGTCCGGCTTTCCAATACACTGAGAGCCGGGCTTTGTGTCAGGCTGCTTAGCTGGATCAGTGGATTTAGCTCGCGGTGCGGTGCATGTCTATCGCCGCAAATATTATGCTATATTCAGCCCATGACCATCCATTTCCTCAATTGCATTATCAAGCGACCCCATTTCCCGCGCGCTGTAGGCGGCGTGACCTGCCTGCTCGTGGAAACAACCCTCTCCGTGGACCATCGTATCAGCGATGGGGCGGAAGCCGCCCAATTCATACAGGCGCCGGCAGGCTTACTTGAAAATCCTGTCAGGTTGTTGGTTTAAAATAATCCTAAAAGGGTGGAATTAAAGATTCCGTCCTTTTTTATTGGTTATAAAAACTTGACTTACTTTTTGTTTCCTGCCAAAAACAATACAACCCGCCGTGGCAGAACGAGGCTTCCCCCGAAACGCTCAATCACCTCGCTCAATCCTTCGTAAAGATGGACACGGGTCTGATGGTCGAGCGGGCGGTGTGATGAGTATGTCCACAAGCCTTTGATATATTGCTCGCCGGTCTGCGTTTCAGAAAAATCGTACAGCCGGACAGAAATTTCCCCGAAACAATGTGAACCAGCAATTGTTTCAGTGACTGCCTGGATTATCCATTCGGCTGTGAACCTTTTATCGGGGTTCTCTGCTTTGGGGGCGCGCTCTAGGTAAACCTGTGCCATGGCTCGCGATATTTCTGTATCCATCTCGTACGGCGCTTTCCAGAAGAATGCCAGCGAGCCCTTGGGTTTGAGCGCCTGGGCGACCTTGGGGTATCCAATCTCCGGCACGATCCAATGGAAGGCGTCTGCGGAAATTGCCAGGTCAAATTTACCCTGCTCTACCGGCCAATCCTCGAATGCCATATTGACAACCTTGACTTTAGGGTATTCGCGGCAATTTTCGGCAGCGTAGGCAGCCAAGCGGGGTCCCAGTTCCACTGCCAGGATGTCAAATCCGCGACGGGCAAAGAATAGGGTCGCATTCCCAGGCCCGCAGCCGATTTCCAGGATCTTTCCATCCGGTGGGATTCCCGCCAGGGCAAGGATATCCTCCACCAGTTGCTCTGGGTAACCGGAGCGGGTTTCGTTATAGATATCTGCCGTTTCTTCAAATGTGATTCGGCGGGTGCGGTCGATGCTCATGAGTCTCTCGCTATGATCATACTATGATGCCTTTTTCTTCGAAAGAGGGGGGTGCTTTATACCGCGCAAATTTCCATTGTCGAATATGTTAGTCTGCCAGTAGGCGGGGGTAAAATTAGACCATGGCTATTCATTATTTGAACTGTTTCACCTGCAACGCCCGTTTCATCGGTTGGAAAACAGGGACTCTCTGTTTGCTGGTGGAAACCAACCTTGGATTGGCCCTGGTGGATACGGGTCTCGGGCTGGAGGATTATGCCCGTCCCACCTGGTTCACACAATTTTTCAGGGTCATCACCAGCATGCCGTTTGACCCGCAGGAAGCGGCTGTGAATCAAATAAATAAGCTCGGTTTCAACCCCGAAGATATCCATCACATCGTCCTCACTCACATGCACTTCGACCACTGCGGCGGGTTGCCTGATTTTCCTCATGCCAAAGTCCATGTGCACCGGCGGGAATATGAAGCGTTTGTCAACGGGCCACGCCGGTTTAAGGAGTTGGCCTATATCGAGCGAAATATCATCCATGTAACGGATTGGGGATTGTATGATTCGACGGGGGAAACCTGGTTTGGTTTCGACGCGATCCGTTTGCCCGGTTTCGAACCGCAGATCTGGTTGATCCCGTTGTTTGGACATTCGCAGGGACATTGCGGTGTGGCGATCCAGACACCGGCTGGTTGGCACTTCCACTGTGGAGACGCCGGGGTGGATATTGAACGCAACCAGGCTCCCGACTGGTTGATCGCCGCCGCACTGGGCCCGCATTGGTCGCGATTGAGAGCTTTTGCCCAATCTCATGCCGAAGTAAAACTCACCGCCAGTCATATGTTTCTGGATTTCTTTACAAATGACGGTTAGCTACTGCCCGTTGGTTCCAGCTGACCAGCAAATCCTTTGGGAAATGCTCTACCTTGCCATTTTCGTCCCAGCCGGGGATGATCCTTTACCTCGTGAGGTGATAAACAAACCAGAGCTGGCTCGTTATGTGGAGGGTTGGGGCAGGCAGGGTGATTTGGGCGTCCTCGCTCAGGATGATGAACTCCCAGTCGGCGCGGCATGGCTGCGTCTCATGCGCGGATATGGCTTTGTTGCGGATGGGATCCCGGAATTGTCCATTTCCGTCCTGCCCGGTTATCGGGGAGCCGGGATTGGCACCCGTTTGATTCAGGCAGTGATCGAACAGGCACGAAAATCTTATTCAGGCATTTCACTAAGTTTTTCTATCGATAATCCGGCGGTACGCCTTTATAAACGTCTTGGTTTCAAGACTGTCAGACAGAACGGTGTTACGCAGGTGATGCTCTTGAATATTGAGAAAACATCCGTTGATTATAAATAAACCGATAAGGAGTATCCATGCCTGATGATAATTTTAAAAATGCCAATGATGAAACCCGCGCCGTTTGGGACGCCAACGCAGAGGTGTGGGATGCAAAAATGGGAGACGAAGGCAATGACTTTGCCAACATTCTTCTATGGCCAACCATTCAGCGGATGATGCAGGTTCAGCCTGGACAGCAAATCCTGGACGCAGCTTGCGGCAATGGATTGTTCTCGCGCAGGGTGGCAGCATTTGGTGCGAAAGTGACAGCCTTTGATTTTTCCGCTGAATTGATTAAGCTGGCAAAAGCGCGCAATAGTACTGGAATTATTTATCATGTTCTGGATGCCACTGACGAACGAGCACTGCTCAGTCTTGGCGAGCGCAGTTTTGACACAGCGCTATGCAACATGGCACTCTTTGATATTGCCGACATCGCTCCATTATTCCGTGCCATCCCCAAATTACTGAAACCAGCGGGTTCATTCATATATTCCCTCACCCATTCTGCATTTAACAATTCTTCCTCGGTACATATGGGTGAAGAGATGGATGATGCGGGCGAGATAAGAACCATTTATTCTGTAAAAATCTCTCGTTATATGACCCCTTATCAGGCATACGGCGTGGCACTCCGCAATCAGCCCAAGCCGCAAATATATTTCGAACGCCCGTTGCAATACTACTTCAACCTCGGTTTTGAGAACGGTTTTGTATTGGACGCATTTGAAGAACGTGCGTTCCCGGCAGGGCACACATCCAGCCAGCCATTATCGTGGGGAGGACAATTCAGTGAAATCCCGCCGGTATTGGTGGCGAGGATGCGGCTGGTTAATTAATACCTTGTCATTCTATGAAGAGGACTAAGAATTCAATTACCAGTAAATTAATCCGCCGCAGTGGCTTTGTTAAATTGGTTTTCATGACTTGAAATGGCAAATTTGCTTTACCTCCTCATCGAATTCATAGACGAGCTTGTCTTCGGTGTGACAGACGCTGCCTGGCCGCTTATCCGCAACGATCTCGGATTGTCCTATGCCCAAATCGGACTTGCCCTGAGCCTGCCCGGTTTTATTTCAAATTTTATTGAGCCGTTTCTCTTCATCCTGGGCGATGTCTGGCGGCGTCGCGCCCTCATTTTGCTCGGGGGAGTGTTTTTTGTAGTATCCCTTGTTTTGACCGCCATGAGTCAAAGTTTCGCCCTCCTGCTCTTTTCCTTTATCCTGTTCAACCCTTCTTCTGGCATGTTTGTCAGTCTCTCCCAGGCGAGTCTGATGGATTCCGCTCCCGACCGCCACGAGCATAATATGGCGCGCTGGACATTTGCCGGGTCATTGGGGGTGGTGCTGGGACCGCTGCTGCTTGGTGGATTGACCCTGGTAGCCTTCGGGTGGCGTTCCGTTTTCGGTATTCTGGCAGTGCTGACCACCTTGATCCTGATCCTCGCTTGGCGTTTGATCCCCAAGGCTGGGGATTCAACTGAGGATTTTCCATCTCCGGCTGTCTTCTGGAACGGCATCAAAAACGTGCTTGGTGCGCTCAAACGCTTCGAAGTCTTACGCTGGCTTGTCCTGCTCGAATTCTCTGACTTGATGTTGGATGTGCTTTACGGTTTCCTGGCTTTATACTTCGTGGATGTGGCCGGATTTACTTTCCCGAAGGCTGCACTGGCGGTTGCCGTGTGGACGGGTTGCGGTCTGATGAGTGATTTTCTTCTCATCCCATTGCTTGAGCGCGTGCGAGGGCTGGATTACCTTCGCATCAGTATTATCGCCGAACTGGTCTTTTTCCCAGCTTTTCTGCTGGTGACCTCGTTCTATTCTAAACTTATTCTCGTCGGTCTACTGGGATTCTTCAACGCAGGTTGGTATGCCATTCTCAAAGCGAATCTTTACAAAACAATGCCCGGGCAAAGTGGAAGCGTGCTGGCACTGGACAATATCTCTGGCATGTTTGGGAAGGCCCTGCCGTTCATGATCGGACTGGTCGCGCAGGCATATGGGTTACAATCAGCCATGTGGCTGCTGTTGGCGGGTCCCATCGCTCTGCTGATCGGCTTGCCTTCGAAACGTCAAATCACTCAGGCCGCCAAGTGACCGAATCGCTTTCGCAATCCACTAGCCTTTACTTCCACATCCCGTTTTGTATCCATCGCTGCGCCTATTGCGATTTCAACACGTATGCTGGGCAGCAGGATTCCATCCCCGCATATGTCCGGTCGCTGATTAACGAGATTCAAGCGGTGGGTGAGTCTGCTTCGCCCAAAATCAACGCGCATACCATTTTCTTTGGCGGCGGGACGCCCTCCCTGTTGACAGCCAACCAGTTTGAATCCATCCTCCAATCCATTCATCTTAACTTTGACCTAACTCCTGAGGCGGAAATCAGCCTGGAAGCCAACCCGGGCACCTGTTCGTTGGATTATTTGAGTAACCTGCGTGCGTTGGGGTTTAACCGTATCAGTTTTGGTGTGCAGTCCGCGAATCCGGATGAGCTGCGCCTTTTGGAGCGGATCCATAATTACAGCGACGTACTGGACGCTGTGAAATGGTCGCGCCAGGCCGGGTTCGACAATCTAAATCTCGACCTGATCTATGGGCTGCCTGAGCAGACGATGGATCGCTGGCAAAATACGCTGAACCTGATCCTGGGACTGCATCCGGAGCATCTCTCGCTCTACGCGCTGACTCTGGAACAGGGCACGCCTTTTGGTCGCTGGGCAAATCACGGCTTGCTGCCCATTCCTGATCCTGATGTGGCAGCGGAGATGTACGAGTGGGCGGGGGAACAACTCGGCGCTGCCGGCTATGAACAATATGAAATTTCCAATTGGTCGCTGCCAGGACGACAATGCAGACACAATCTTCAGTACTGGCGAAATCTTCCCTATCTTGGATTCGGTGCAGGCGCGCATGGCTATGCCGGTGGATATCGTTATTCTAATGTGTTGCGCATCAAGACATTTATTAACCGATTGGAGGAGTTTCATAGCCATGATCTTCCCTATCCCACCTCTCCGGCAACGGTAAATCATCATAGGAACACCCCACGCGCCGACATGCAGGAAACCATGATGACTGGCCTGCGGTTGACTCGCGAAGGTGTTTCAGCAAGGGCGTTTCGTGAACGCTTTGGTGTGGATTTGATGGATGTTTTTGGAAGGGAAATCGAGGACCTGGCGCGGCTGGGTCTGCTCGAATGGGCAGACGACCACCAGCCACAATTGATGCAGCCGGACAGGTTAATCCGCCTCAGCAAACGGGGGCGATTGCTTGGCAATCAGGTCTTCTTGCGCTTTGTCGGAGAATGATCATGACATTACTTCATTACCTTGATCCAAATCCTTCCGGTTCTCCGGCCGTGCTCCTGTTGCATGGACTTGGCGCGAACAGCTATTCATGGACCCTGCAATTCGATCCGTTGATTAGTGCGGGGTTCCGCCCGATTGCCCCCGACACGCCCGGCTTTGGAGAGTCGCCGTATGATGGCAGGGGCTGGAGCGTCGCCCGATCTGCTTCTGCCATGGCGGACTTGCTTCAGGAGCTGGAGGCGATCCCCGCGCATATGGTCGGCATTTCCATGGGCGGGACAATCGCTCAACAGATTGCGCTCGATTTTCCCCAACTGGTACGCAAACTCGTCCTGGTCAGCACCTTCGCTATCCTGCGGCCTACCCGATTAAGCGGGTGGTTCTATTTTCTTCAACGCTTTATATTGGTCCATACGCTGGGGCTGCCCACGCAAGCCCGGCTCGTTGCCGGGCGGATTTTCCCCGGAGAAGACCAGCAGATAATGCGCGACCAGTTAATCAAGCAAATTTCACAGGCTGACCCGCGTGCTTACCGGGTGGCCATGCGCTCGCTTGGGGTATTCAACTCTAAGAGACGACTTGGGGAAATCAAGAAACCAACGCTCATTGTAACGGGTGATCGTGATTCCACGGTGCCATTGCCAAGTCAGCGCATCCTCGTTGAACGAATTCCCGGAGCGCGACAGGTGATCATCCCAGGTGCAGGGCATGCCGTGACTATTGACCAGCCTGAACTTTTTAATAGAGAATTGTTAGGTTTCTTGAGAGAATGATCCAGGCGTAAATCACTCTAGTTGCTCGAGCAGTGCCCGGGCATCGGTGACAGGCTGTTTGCAAACGAATGCTTCGCAAACGTAAGCTGTCGGTTTACCATCCACCAGGGGACGATCATGGAGCAATGCAGGCGCATTTTCAGGCAGTGGCAGAGGGGAGGCTGCCACAATCCGCAGCGGATGGAAACCTTCACGCAAAATTGCTATCAGGGTTTGAGTCTCCTCCCGTGCGGGCTCTCCCACCACCGCAACTTGTTTTACTCTTCCAAGGGAAAAATCTGCAGCGGATAGCCAGCGTGCGAATCCGGTGGGATACCGCAGTAACTGTTCAGAGATCAAGCCGAGCATCTCTTCCGCTTTCTGACGGAGATCAGCCTGGCCGGACAGCGCAGCCATTCGCAACAACGCCTCACACGCCATCGAATTACCGCTGGGCGTTGCGTTGTCCTGCACGTCTTTGGGGCGCAATAACAACTCTTCCCCGTCTGACGGCGTATCGAAAAATCCCCCTACAGGATCGTTGAATCGATCAATCATCTCGTCGGTGAGTTCTGCCGCATGGACATACCACTTATTATCAAAATCGGTTTGATAAAGCTCAAGCAAGGCAATAATCAAAGCGGCATAGTCTTCGAGGAATATTTCGCCTGTCGATTTTCCTTTTCGCCACGCTCGGCGTAACTTCCCTGCCGGGCGGAGCTGGGATAATAGAAATTCAGCGTTTCGCCTGGCAATCTCCAAATACACATCGCCCTGTTGGGTATCCCAGAAAGCACGCGCTGCACTTGCGAATGTGGTGAGCATCAGTGCGTTCCATGCTGTGAGGATTTTATCGTCTGTGCCTGGATGAATGCGGGTATTTCGAGCGGCAAGCAGCCGGGAATGGCATTCGGTTAATTTATCGACAACCAACTCGCGGGGATTCCCCGTTTTGGATGAAAAACCGATTCGGGCAGCAAGGGTGGCGTCATCCAGCGCGCGCTGCAGGACAATTCTGCCTTCCCAATTACCCTGTTCGGTGAGCCCGTAAGCTGCTATGAAGAATTCCAATTCGTCACCCAGGAGAGATTGGATCTCATTGTAGGTCCAGATGTAAAACTTGCCTTCCTCGTGCTCAGAGTCGGCATCCAGGCTCGAATAGAATCCTCCTTCGGGGCTGGTCATCTCACGAGTGATGAAGGCGAGTGTTTCCTCGACGACTCGCTTCAAAGCCGGCTCGCCCGTGACCTGCCACGCATGCAGGTAGGCGAGGGCGAGCTGGGCATTGTCATAAAGCATTTTTTCGAAGTGCGGAACTCGCCATAGATTGTCAGTGGCATAGCGTGCAAATCCACCCCCGACCACGTCATACATCCCGCCGCGCGCCATGCAGGAAAGAGTATGCAATGCTGCCTTGACCCCTTCCCCACCTCGACGAAGCAGAAACTCAATAGCCAAGGGCTGCGGGAATTTCGGCGCCTGACCCCACCCGCCAAACCCCCAGTCAAAGTTTTGGAGGAGGGTCTGGACAGCAGTATCCAGTAACTCGTTGCTCAAGGTGAAAGCAGCTGGGGAGGTCAATTCGGTGTGCTTAAGATGATCGGTCACTTTGGCGCTCACTTCCTGGATGTTTTCACGTTCGTTCTGCCAGGCGGAGGCGATGGCAGCCAAAACTTCACGGAAGGAAGGAATGTTGTAGCGCCGGTCAGGGGGAAAGTAGGTTCCGCAGTAGAAAGGTTTCAAGTCTGGGTTCAGGAAGACAGACATCGGCCAACCACCGGAACCCGTCATGGCTATGGTAGCGGACATGTAAATGCTGTCTAGGTCGGGTCGTTCTTCGCGGTCCACTTTAATGTTGATGAAGTTGGCATTCATCAGGGCAGCGGTATCGGGATCTTCGAACGATTCATGCGCCATCACGTGACACCAATGACAGGCGGAGTAACCAATACTCAGGAAGATGGGCTTGTCTTCAGTCCTGGCGGTGGTCAGCGCTTCTTCACCCCAAGGGAACCAATCCACCGGGTTGCTGGCGTGTTGCAGGAGATAAGGGGAAGTTTCCTGGGAGAGATGGTTCATATTGGAGTGATTATATCTGAATAAATGTTAAATAATACTCCCGCAGGATCACCCGCGGGAGTATTTTACGCTTTATGTTTACCCATATTTTCATGGATTTCAAACTTATTTCTTGCTCCTGTCTTCGCGCATGTTGAAATCCATTTCCAGAACGACATTCAGGCCAACGGACAACGCCTGGAGAATTAGGAAGAGCGCGATCCCGGTGAAGAATGGCATTAACATATTAGAAAACAAATAGGAAAGGAAGGAAGGCTGGCTTAATAGCGTGGTGATAACCAATCCTTGGCTATTGATCTGTGACCGTATCCCGATACCCTGTATGATGGTATCCGCAATAAATCCTACGAACACGAACCACGAAAACCACGATGCAATTGAAGCGATCAGGCTGAGCCGGTTCGGGCTGTAGTAAATTGGTTCGTCCTCGGTGCTTTCTGGTGATGTTTTCTGAATGTTGGTTTCGCTCATTTTTTATCTCCTTATCGGCTGCAAGTGTAACATGGATTTGTTTTATGGTAAGTATTTTTTGTTTATTCTTAGTTCTTTTTTATCAATGGCCAGTGTTAAATAATCCTGTAAAAAAGGACTCCCGCAGATCGTCTGCGGGAGTCCTTTTTTGATTCCATTAATGAATGGTTACAGTCAGCGTGTAATTCACGACTGTGCCAGATGTCGGCACTACCCCGATGATATAATCCTGGGTTGCGGGCAGGGTAATGCTGAATGTCGTCTTACCCTGGTTCGAAAATAAAAGCCATTGGCCGGTTTGGAGTCCGTAGAGCAACAGGACAGCCGGTCCATTGGTCGAGTGAAGCACCAGGTCCATCATCTGACCAGCACCCGCCTGGGCAGCGTATTCGACCACATTCCCTTTTACCGTCGCACCGCTCACTGTGGCTGAAGTCGCTCCGGAGGCGAAGCTGATCCGCGCGGGGATCGAGATGATGAGTTCGTAGGATTGCGCGGAGGGTGGAGCAATGACCTGGACAACGTAATCCTGGGTGGAGGGAAGGATTCCCTGCCAGCCTGGATAACCTTTTGTGGCTGACCAGGCAGGCACGAGCGTCGTCCCGTCACTTGCTCCGAAAATGGCTAGTGTTACGTTTGGATTCTTGGCTGTTACGATCATGGGTACACCCGCCCCGGCGCTGAGGACATAACTCTGCACCTGGTAGGGCGAAAGAGAGGATTTCACGCCGCCAGAAGTTGCGCCAATGGCGAAGGAAATCCGCACGGGCATCACAAAAGTGACCTCATAATTTTCAGTCGTGGCACCGCCGGTCACCTGGACGATGTAATCCTGCGTGGATGGCAGGTAACCCTTCCAGCTTGTCCATTTCTGTGACGGAGTGATCAGAACTTGGCCGTTGGTTCCTGATAGACTAATTGTCGCATCCTTATTTGGAGAATCAGCCGTGATGAATGTGAGCTGACCTTGTCCGGCATTGAACACGATATTCTGGGTCTGACCGGGAAGGAGAGTCCCTTTCACAGAGCCGGCTGTAGTTCCGGGTGCAAAGTTGAATCGAACCGGTACGGCGGTCGGTACGGGTGGTGTCGGGCTGGAGGTCGGTGTGGCCGGGATGGGTGTGGCCGGGATGGGTGTGGCGGTAGGTGGTACACTGACGACCGTTGGGCTCGGGAGCACAACCAGCGTAGGAGTCGCCTGAACCAGGGTTGGCAGCGGCGTAGGTGCGCTGGGTGTATTAAAAAGGCTGCAACCCGCCAGGAAAAGACTGACCAGTAATGCCAGCAGGTAAAATTTCATAAAGTATGGTTTCATTCTGCCTCCATTTCATAAATCTGTTCGAGCATTTCGCTCCTATAAGTATACTTGTAAGCTGTAAAATTAATCATATGAAAATACAAATTTCGTAATAAAATCGCGGAATGTCAGGAACTGTGAATTTTCTTCGTCGTTGGAGCTTTGCCCTGGTGATGATGGCTGTAATATTTGCCTTCTCATCAATTCCATCCAGCGAAATGCCTTATTTTTCGTGGGCTGATTTACTTGTCAAGAAAAGCGGGCACATCATAGTTTTCAGCCTGCTCGCGCTCGCTTACTGGTATGCATTGGGCTGGAATCTGAGGCGCCTCAGGCTGGCGTGGTTGCTGGCATTTCTCTATGCCATACTAGATGAGATGCACCAATCCTTCGTCCCCGGGAGGAATGCCTGGTGGGTGGATGTCGCAATCGATTCAACAGCTGCTGCTCTGGCTTTGGGGGTTGCCGTCTGGTGGTGTGGAAGGGAACAAAAAAGCGACTGATCGATGTCGCTTCTTTGTGATAATTACTCAAATTCCAATTCAAGCTCCTCGTCCTGATTCCATTCATCAGCCCGGTCAATCTCAATTTCGCCAAAAAGGGCTTCCTGCCGCGCCGCCACCCGGTAACGTTTGACCAGTTCCAGCAGGGCGAGGAAAGTTACCACCACTTCGAGACGGGAAGGCCGATGCCCGATCAGGTCACCGAACGTGGCATGCGGAACCTGTCCCAGTTTTTCAGCGATTAAGGCAATCTTTTCTCGGACAGTGATCTTCGGCGCAGTGATGATTGTTCCCAGGGACTGTTTCTCCTGTTCCTGAGAGAAGGCTGATTCCGCGGCAGCCAGTAAATCTGCCAGGGAGATGTTGCTTAAATCCAATTTCGCTTCAACTTTCGGCGGTGGGGCAACCCGCAGGAATGTCCGCAGGTGATTTTTCTCACGCTTCTCCAGCCAGTTCGCCATTTCCTTGAAACGCTTGTAGATAAGCAATTGGCGTGCCAGCGATTCGCCCGGGTCTTCCTCACCAGGTTCCCGGGTGGGAGGCCTCGGTAATAATGCCTCGGATTTGATTTGCAGCAACTTGGCAGCCAGGACCAGAAAAGCCGATATCTCATCAGGTGGCACAGTCATGGAACGGATATGCACCAGGTACTGATCCGTCACTTGAGCAAGCGAAACCGCTGTGATATCGAGTTCAGCGTGCTCAATGAGCTGAAGGAGCAGATCTAGCGGTCCCTCGTAGATGGGAATCTGCACGGTATAAGTGGAAATCTGGCGGCTGGCAAGAGTGGAATCCATTGCGACGGCATTATAACATTCCTGAAGGGGATAACGGTATAATTCGCTTATGACTGGACCTAAACTTACCCACGTGGATGACGCTGGCAGCGCCCGTATGGTGGATGTCAGCGCCAAACCTGATTCGGAGCGCATCGCCATCGCCAAAGGCGAAATCGTTATGAAGAGATCGACTCTGGACTTGATCCGCGCCGGGGAGATAAAAAAGGGTGACGTAATAACCCTTGCACAGGTGGCAGGGATAATGGCTGCCAAACGGACTGCGGAACTGATCCCGTTGTGTCATCCGCTGCAACTCTCAAAAGTGGATGTGGATTGTACTTTGGACGATGTGTTACCGGGTGTGTTTATAACTGCAATAGTCAAAACGACAGGTAAGACGGGTGTCGAAATGGAAGCATTGACAGCTGTCTCCGTTGCAGCGCTGACAATCTATGATATGGCAAAAGCTGCAGAGAAGACCATGCGAATCCAGAATATCCGCCTGGTCGAAAAACACGGCGGACGGTCCGGGGATGTAATCAATGAGTAGTAGCAAGTCATGCCATCGCTATGCTCAAGGATAAAATGTTGGGAGTTTTAATGATTAAAATAAAAGTGCTCTTTTTCGCCACACTAAAGGAAAAGGCTGGCACGCGCCAGGCGGATTTCGATTTACCGGAGGGCGCGACGATTTCACAATTGAAGGATTTTTTGGTAGAAAAATACCCGGGTCTGAACGATATGCTTACTCATTGTCTGGCGTCCATAAATCACGATTACCGCTCCGATGAGAGCGAAATCCCGGCTTATGCCGAAGTGGCTTTCTTTCCTCCAGTCTCAGGAGGTTAAACCCATGCCGGAAAGATTTCCCACCATTGTTGCCATCACTGAAGAAAAAATTGAACTGAATGATCTGATTGCTCAGGTTACGCTTGATTCGACTGGTGCTGCCGCGATATTTACTGGCATTGTACGAGGTGTCACCTCGCGGGATGACCCGCACGAAACCGTATTCCTTGAATATGAGGCTTACAAACCGATGGCGGAAGTGAAAATGGAACAGGTCGCAAATGAAATCCGT
>JBGOXG010000222.1:0-3522 GCA_041479025.1 Anaerolineae bacterium | reverse complement strand
GCCATAGATATAATCATGGACGCGGGCAAAGGTGCGCTGCAAATTGTCGCCGGTGGCGATGCGCCCGGCCTGCCGATTGGGGTCATCCAGGTCGGCGGCGGTTTCACCATTGCCAGGCAGATCGTACAGGTCTTCGTACTCTGGTTCCAGCCGTAGACCGCCGGTTAATTTGCGCTTAAAGACCAGGTCGGTGCCGTTGCTCCACAGGCCGTAGTCGCAGGCTGGCAGCCCGCCCAGCACTTCTTCGAGCAGATAGACGCCCTTGCGCGGGTCGTTGGCTTTGACGCTAGGGGCCTGGACAATGCAGACGCGGATGATCTTGTTTTGATCGTCGCGCAGCGGCCCCGGCGCAAAAACGGCGACATCCACCTTGCGGCGCACTTTACGCGACTTACCATGCTCGTCATACACTTCATAGCTCACACTCTGGTCACGTTGGAGCTGAGTGTGGTCGAATTCATACTCATCCACCAGGGCACGGGCAATGGTTTGTAACACGTGCTCAACCGGTGTGTCTTTAACCGGTTGATTGGTGATGAAGTCATACAGTTGGTTTTCAGCCAAGGATTCTGAAGAGTCTTTCTCGTCTGTGCTGGGATCAAGAGTTTCATCGAATTCGCTCATAGCTTTACTCTTTTGAATATGGATTTTTTATTACTTAGACTGGATGCTGGCTTGTGTCAGATTCTGAGCACTAAAATCTCGCGGATGTGAAATCCAGTTCTCCAAGGTAACACGATGAAATCGCCAGTGCCGTCCAACCTTTTGGCCTGGGATTTTTCCATCCTGCGCCAGCTTATAAGCAGATGAAACTGGGATCCGCAAGTAAGCTGCAACATCGTCGATTGTCATTATCTCAGACTGCGCGTTTTCCATATTTACCTCCTCAGAGTAGTACCCCCAGGCTGGGCAATTCCAGTTATTGATAATTATTGACGATTACTAGAATCATGTCAAATGCCAGATGTCACCCATTCCAAGAATCAAGTTCGCCCAATTCGTTTAGAATCAATCCATGACAAACAAACTTGAGCAAAGGGACAAACTCTTTAATCAAATCTGGTTTCGTTTTAATTCCAATGTTGGTTCACTTCTGATGTTCAGTCGAGAAATTACAACGATTGCTGACCGGCTGGATCAGGAAAAAATCCATGAGGTGGCAGCTGATCTTGCACATGTATTTGGGGACGAGCCGGCTGATGTCGAAAAAGAACTGCTGGAATTTTTTCCATCTCTCGACCATCTTGAAATCTATCCAGATTTTCGTCAAAATCCCGATGTCAAAGAAATTTTTGCCTTTTTTCAAACTGGTGAATTCAAGAAACGAACCCTTGATTGGGTTTTTGAACATCCCGCAAAGGCCAATAAACTTGCAAATGTCATCAATACCGAATTTAACGAACCACCTAATAATGGAATCATCCTCCGGAGAAGCGCGCTCATCCAATTGACAGGTTTTCTTGAACTACTCCTTCAAGATTTGTTCTTTGCGTATCTTTATCTTCACCCTGACAATAAATTGGCTCAACAAGATAATGCAATGCTAAAAATATGGGCACAAGACCAGGCGGAAATCAAAATGAAAGGCGGCTGGAGAAAGCGTATTGAAAATATCAGTGCCCTTGAGGCTGATCTCGGTTCAACTGAACAATACTTGGATGACTTAATTGAAATCACACAACGCCGTAATTTGATGGTGCACAACGATGGCGTGATTGATGATGATTTCCTAGAGCGCATCCCTGACCGATACAAAAATGAAAAAGAATGGAAGCCTGGTCAAACTCTCGTCGTCTCCACTGAATATCTCCAACGTGCCTTTGATGTTACACATCTTATTGGCTGCATCTTGAACCAAGCTATATGGCGCAAATGGGCAGGAACATCTCCAAAGAAAGCGAGCGAAACTTTCAGCAACTTTATCTTTACTGTGCTCAAACAAGAGCGCTATCAGTTGGTCTCTGATTTAGCCGATTTTTCTGTTTCACTTTCCCTACCCAAGAAGATTTCACAAATTGTCAAAGTAAATCAGGCTATAGCCTTCCGAGAGACCAAACAGCATAATAAACTCCAACGGAGCATATCAGAATTAAGTCGTTCAAACCCATCGCTGCCGATCCAAATTGCGCTTTCTGTGCTGCGCATGGATTATAAAAACACCCAAATTTTACTTGTGCATGCTGCCAATAAGAACTTACTCAAGAATATCTCCAAGGATTGGCCTCTTTTCTACCCAATCAAAAATGAACCTTGGTTTATAACTTTGTTCAACAGGGTAGATAGAGGAGATTTACCAAAACTCAAATAACCGTTAAAAAAATAGAACAATTGCTCTATCTTTAACCCGTATCAACTCACACCCTACGCGACTTGCGAAAGGTTTGATAAGATTGAGTCACGATGACCCAAGACGAACTGGCTCAAAAGAGCCGTGATGAATTGATCGATCTGGTGCTTGCCGAGCATGCACAGCTGGAAGCTTCGCAAGAGCTGGTAGCGCATTTGCAGGCGGACAACGAGGCATTGAAGCTGAAGTTGGAAAAGGGCAAGAAGCCGCCGACCAATTCCAGCAATTCTTCGCAGCCGCCGTCGCTGGACCACAAGCCCAGCCTGTCGAAAGATCGTCGCAAACGTAAACATGGGCCGCCCCATGGACATCCCAAGTACGAACGCAAGTTTGTGGCCAATCCGGACCACATTGTGGACCTGAAGGCAGATGTGTGTACGAATTGTCATGCTGATCTGCGTGCAGTCGCGGGTCAACTGCTGGATGTGAACCAGATCACGGAATTGCCGGATCCGAAAGCGGAAGTGATCGAGGTGCGACAGTATGCGGTGGACTGTCCCCATTGTGGGCAGCATCAGGTTGAACCAGCTCCCGAAGGTCTGGAAATGGACCGGACGTTTGGATCCCGGCTGGAAGCGACCGTGGTGTACTACCGTCAGGAACAGCATATCAGCTACCTGCGCACGGAAGCGACCCTGCGAGAGCTGCACGGGATGGTTATCAGCCAGGGCGGGATCGACCAGATCATGCAGCGGGCCGGGCAGAAAGCCATCCCGGAAGCCGAAATGATCCAGGCAGATGTGCCTCAGAGTAAAGTGATCAACAGTGATGAGACGGGCTGCCGGGTGGATAGCGGAAATTGGTGGCAGTGGGTATTTTGTACTCTGCATGCGGTCCTGCATGTGATCCGCGATAATCGCAGTGAAGACGTGATCCGGGAAGTCATGGCAGAACATACAGCCGAAGTCTGGGGCAGTGACTGTCTGACCTCCCAGTTGAAGGCTCCGACCCTGGAACGCCAGCTGTGTATGTCCCATCAGATCCGCAATCTTCAGGCGGTGATCGACCGTTCGCCACCTGCTTTTTGGGCTCAAGCCATGCAAAAATTGTTCCGCTATGCCATCCATATCCATAACCAACGCGATCGGTTGTCTCCCGAAACCTTTCAGGCGAAGCTGAAGTGCATTGAGCACCATTGCGATTGGCTGCTCCAGCAGCCTCTGACCGACCCGGAT
>JBGOXG010000139.1:0-6106 GCA_041479025.1 Anaerolineae bacterium | reverse complement strand
CCCGCCGAGCACCAGCCCGAGCGACAGGAACATCCACGCCACCAGCGTCCAGCGGCGGGTAATGCGGATCCAGCGGTCGTCAGTACGCCCGGTCACCAGCGCAGCGATGGCAAAGGCAAAGGGAATCACAAAAGATACAAACCCGAGATAAAGCATTGGCGGATGGATGATCATGCCCGGATGGCGCAGGAGCGGGTTCAGACCGCGCCCATCCGCGGGGGTAAAAGGTACCGCGCCGACGGGCTGGAACATGGCCGTGATCACATTCCCGTCAAAAGTCTGCCAGTAGCGCGCAAACGGGTTTTCGTAGAGGACCACCAGCCCGATGAAGAAGGCCAGCGTCACTGAAGCCACGACAATCACCCATGGCAGGAACTCGCGGTCGCGGTCCCATTTGCGCAGCATCACCGCCGAAGCAAAAGCAGACATGAGCCAGGACCAGAAGAGGAGGGAACCAGCCTGACCGCCCCACAGCGCAGTCACCTTAAGGTAAGTTGGCATGCTGCGGCTGGTGACTGAATATACAAAATCAAGTTCAAAGTGATTATTGACGATCAGGTATATCAAGGTCAGCGCAGAAAGGGAAATCAACGGAAAGGAGAGCAGCATTGCATAACGGGAACTCTCCACCCAGCGCTGCGATGGTTTGAAATAACCATACACTGCCGCGCCGACCGCGAAAAGCGCCGTCGCGAGGGAAATCACCAGCACGCCGTAACCAAATTGTGCCACCATATTGTCTCCTGATAAGCTTCCAGCAAAAACCCGGTCCCTCACCGCCATTAAAAATCAATAATCATTGGGTGAGAGCCGGGCTGGTACAGGTCGAGCTAAAGGCTATCAAGCCGCTGTCCGCAAAACTTCATAAATCGAGAGGCGCAGCGACATTATAAACCGGGCCTACTAATTTCCAGCCCCGGTCCCAGGTACCTGGCTTGGGACGGCTTCTTCGTAACGGGTAGGGCATTTGAGCAACAATTCGTCAGCATAGAAAACGCCATCTTCGCCGAGGTGGCCGGTCATGATCGCCTGGGCTTCGTTGCGCAAGAGGTCTGGCTTGGGACCGACATAAACCACCTTCATATGCGCGCGATTCGGGTTAATGACCGCCTCGTGGAGCACCTGCGCCAGTCCACCCTGCGCTTCGATTTCCTTGTTATCGCCGGAGACATGCGCTACGGTGAATGACAGGGTCAACGTTTGCGGATCATATTGGATTGTGTCCCCGACAATTGCGCCTGAGACGCGCATGTTGCGCCCGACGACTTCCTGCCCCTTGGCCTTTAGTTCGTCCACCGTCATAAAATATTCGGCACTTGCCTGAGTGGAGGATGCGATTAAGTAGACCACTGCCGCCAGGATCAACACACCACCAATAATAAATTTCGCACGCTGCATGAATAACCTCCATCGGATGATGATTCTATACAATTATTTGTAGTCTGCTGATAATTCTACACACTTAGATTAAGGCAAGGTGAGAAGCATTTTTCCATCAGGCAAGTCATGACCTCTATCACGCATTTATATGACAAGTTTCATCCAATTCTAACGCTTTCATTTTCACCTCGTAATGTTCAGCGTTAGTGAATAATTTTACCTTTCAAACGTGTAAAACAGAATCGTGACATTCATCGTTATAATCCCTGATAATTAATCTTGTCTTCATCTAACATGTCATCTTATAATCTCACGTAATACTACTGCAAACACCCCACATCTACCCCATTGAAGATCTTCGGGAGAGTGAAATGAGCACGAATAATCTCATCAAAGATGGACGCTGCGTCAGCGTGATCATCCTGATCACCCTGGGGCTGGTACTTGCTTTCGGGGCATGGATCAGCCTCCCAGGGAGCATGCAAGTCCAGGCGGCGCCTGCTCCAATCCCGGCCATTCAAAATACCACCCCCAACGACGTGTGCCTGGGCTGCCATACGCAACCGGGGATGACCATCAAAATGTCTAACGGCAATGTCCTTCCATTGACCCTCGATAAGCAAAAATACAGTGAGAGCATCCATGGCGAAAACTATATCCTCTGTACCTCATGTCATACCACCATCAGCGAATTTCCCCACCCTGAAAAGACAGCTGACAGCATCCGTGATTTCTCGCTGGAAAATTACACCACCTGCAAGCAATGTCACCAAGAGCAGTATCTCAAGACACTGGACAGCGTCCATCAAAAAGCCTTAGCTGGTGGCAACAACAATGCCGCTGTGTGCACGGACTGCCACAACCCTCATTATCAGACCCGCCTTACCGATCCGCAAACAGGCGCGCTGACCCCCGAGGCGCGGGTTAAGATCCCGGAAACATGCGCCCGCTGTCACAGCACCATTTACGAAAGCTATAAAACCACCGTACATGGCTCAGCGTTGATCGGCGAGGGCAACCCGGATGTCCCGACCTGTATTGACTGTCATGGGGTCCACAACATATCCGATCCGACCACGAGTGAGTTCCGGCTTAAAACACCCACCGAGATGTGTGGAAGATGCCACACGGACGCTAAGGTCATGACAAAGTATGGGATCTCGACGAACGTCCTGAACACGTACGTAGGCGATTTCCATGGCACCACGGTGATCTTCGACCAGCAGTCGCCCGACCAGGGCACAAACAAGCCTGTCTGTTTTGACTGCCACGGCATTCATGACATCAAGCGTGTTGACGATCCCGAGAGCGGCATCGCCATCAAACAAAATCTGTTGGTTAAGTGCCAACGCTGTCATGGGGATGGCATTCCGGCCGGTTTCACAGATGCCTGGTTGAGTCACTACACTCCCAGCCCACAGGTTTACCCGCTGGTCTATTTCGTAAATTTCTTTTACCTTGTATTTATCCCAATTGTTCTGGGTGGCATGGTGATTTTTGTGGTCAGCGATATCGCGCGGAGAATCATTGACCGCAAGAAGAAAGGAGCAGCGCACTAATGAGCGAGCAAAAGACCTACATCCGGTTTCCACTTGCGCGCCGCATTGAGCATATTGTGATGCTCCTGTCGTTCGGCATCCTGGCGATCACCGGTCTCCCGCAGAAATTTCCCACCTGGGGACTCTCCCAGGCGCTGGTTGGTCTGTTCGGTGGGATTGAGACCACGCGCCTCATCCACCATTCGGCGGCAGTTATGCTCATGCTGGGCACCATCTGGCATATCCTCGTCACAGGCTACAAAATCTATGTCGAGCGGACCCCCCTTTCCATGCTTCCCGTGTTGAAAGACATTAAGGATGGTTGGCAGGCTTTTTCATACAATATCGGGCTTGCCAAACGACGCCCGCAAATGGGACGTTTCGCGTTCGAAGAGAAACTTGAATATTGGGCGTTTGTCTGGGGAGCCATCGTGATGGGCATGACCGGCTTCATGATGTGGAACCCGATTTCGACTGCCCGGTTCTTGCCCGGTCAGGTTATCCCGGCAGCGAAAGCCGCACACGGCGCAGAAGCCATCCTGGCTGTACTGGCAATCATCATCTGGCATTTCTATGGCGTCCATCTAAAGCTATTTAACAAAGCCATGTGGACCGGCAATATGACCGAAGAAGAAATGCTCCACGAGCACCCGCTCGAACTGGCAGATCTCAAAGCCGGTCTTGTTTCCCGTCCGCTTGATCCAGCCACGAAACGCAAACGACAGATGGTGTTTTTCCCGCTTGCGGCAGTTGCATCGCTCATCATGCTGGCGGGTGTATATGGTTTCGTAAACATCGAAACAACCGTCCGCACGGTAATTCCTCCCGCCAGCACAGTGACAGTTTTTGTTCCGCAGACCCCAACCCCGCTGCCGACTCTCGCCCCAACACCGACGGCTGCGGCAGTGGCGCCGGCTGCCCTGACCTGGGAGGCTTACGCCAGCCTTGTTTTCAAAACCAAATGTGCAGCCTGTCACGGTGCGGCCAAAGTCGGCGGTCTTTCGCTGCTGACTTATCCGGATATGATGGCAGGCGGCAGCAACGGTGCCGTCATCGTCCCCGGCGACAGTCTAAACAGCAAGCTCTATAACATTCAATCTGCGGGTGGTCATCCCGGACAGCTTAGTCCAGACGAACTTGCGAAAATCCAGGAATGGATCGACGCCGGAGCACCCGAGAAATAACCATCAATCCAGTGATGAACACAGGGGCTTCCATGTTCGCGAACATGGAAGCCTTGTAGTTTGTATAATGTATAATGGGCAAGTAAGAGGAGCATACTTATGTTCAGACGCATAAAAGATGGGGTAAAGAAATTCTTCTTCCCGCCGGCCAATTCGCCGCGTTGGATGCTTATTCTGCCCTTTGCGACACTGGGCATATTGGTAATTATTGTATTTGTCGCTGGCGCATATGGTTGGGATTACACCAACTCCTCTGCCTTCTGCGGCACTTCTTGCCACACCATGCCGCCTGAATATGCAGCATATCAGGCTTCCCCTCACGCACGCGTCGCATGCGTGGAGTGTCATATTGGTCGTGAGTTTATTGGAAATCAAATTTTCCGAAAAGCCGGCGATCTCAGGCATGTCATCGCGACTGTCTTCACGACTTACGAATACCCCATTATGGCCAGTAATATGCGCCCTGCGCGCGATACGTGTGAAAAGTGCCATACTCCCGAAAAATTTTCTGATGACAGCCTGCGTGTGATTAAACATTTTCAGGATGACAAAGAAAATACTCCCTTTAGTATCACCCTGGTTCTTAAGACGGGCGGCGGAACCAAACGTGAGGGATTGGGGCGAGGTATTCACTGGCACATCGAGAATCAAGTTTATTATTATGCCAGCGACAACCTGGAACAAAATATCCCCTATGTCCGAGTCGTCAACGATGACGGCAGTGAGCAGGAATACACTGATGTGACGTCGGGGTTTGATCCTTCTACTATCGATCCAAACCAGCTCAAGCGAGTGGACTGCATTACTTGTCACAACCGCATTACTCACCGCGTTTATACTCCTGAGGAGTCGGTTGACCGATCATTGCAAGTCGGAACAATATCCACGGAAATTCCTTTTATTCGTCGCCAGGCTGTAGATGTCCTGCGTGCGCAATACACCTCTCAGCAGGAAGGGATTGCCGGCATAGAAAAACTGGCTGACTATTACAGGTCCAACTATCCTGATTACTATGCAGCCAATAAAAATAAAGTTGACGCGGCCGTGCAGGAGCTTACAAAGATCTTCAACGATTCGGTCTTCCTTCACCAGAAATCGGATTGGAACGCCCACCCGAACAACATCGGCCACTTCGATTCGGCCGGGTGCTTCCGCTGCCATGATGGCAAGCATCTAGACTCTAATCAGCAAGCCATTCGTCTTGAATGCAACCTGTGCCACTCTATCCCGGTCGTCAGTGGTGCGCAGGATTTTGTGACCCAGATCGAGATCAGCAAGGGCCCCGAGCCTGAATCTCACCTGAACCCAAATTGGATCAGTTTGCATAATAAGGCGTTCGATGCCACGTGCTCGAATTGTCACACCACTGAAGGAGCAGGCTCTACGGCGAATACGTCCTTCTGCTCCAACAGCGCCTGCCATGGCAGCGTCTTTAGCTATGCTGGCTTTGACGCTCCCAAACTGCGGGAAATCCTTCAAGCTCAGTTGCCGACCCCGGCTCCTGTCCCAACGACTGCACCTGTAGTCGGAAAACCAACTTACGATGCCAATATCGCAGCGCTTTTCAACGCCAAATGCACTGGCTGCCATGGCGCTGCAGCCTCCGGCGGCCTAGATCTGACCAGCTATGCCAGTCTGATGCAAGGCGGGAAAGATGGGGCGGTCATTACCCCCAATGACTCCGCCAACAGTTTGTTGATAAAGATCCAGAGTGCTCAACACTTTGCAAACTTCACCGCCGATGAGTTGAAGCTGGTTGAACAATGGATTGATGCGGCTGCACCTGAGAGATAAGATTATGGTTTAGGAGGAAATAAACATGGAAGAAAATAAAGAAGTCTCGCGTCGGGATTTTATGAAGCTGGCCATCTCAGCCATCGGTGGAGTCATTGGACTGGCTTATGCAATCCCCGCAATAGGTTATATTGTCGGACCTGCACTGAAAAAAGACCAGGGACAGGGCTGGATACGCCTCGGTTCCACGGGGAAAGTGGAAACTGGCGT
>JBGOXG010000141.1:0-6068 GCA_041479025.1 Anaerolineae bacterium | reverse complement strand
ACCCCCTGTTTTATTTTAAAGGTGTAAACCAGTCCATCATCAGATCGCTCAACGCTTTCAGCAAGACCCATTGAATAGGTCCCATCCAGGTTTAGATCGTACATCGAGTCATAAACTAACTCGAAAATAGTATAGGCTTTGGCCAGCCAGGCAGCGCCAGGGTTAAGCGAATCGGGGCCACCCGTCCACCCGATGGTGACAACTGCCGGTTCCTGCTGAGATTGCCCACCGCCGCAAGCGCTTAGCAATAATGCCATCGTTGCGAGCACAAAGAACACTGATTTTAGCTTCATGGTCTCCTCCTCGAAAGAAAACAAAACACCAGTGTCAACAGCAAGCACTGGTGAGTGGATCACCTCGTATTTTCAAGCGGATTTGCTCGAGGTAATAATTGGTATTCATTCAAAACTATTGTACAAGATAATCCAAAATTCGAAAAGAAAAAAGCCTCGCAAATTTCCTATTTCCTCTATACTTAATGATATCTGGAAAGGACATCCTATGGCAAAAATCATTGAAATACCCGAAAAGTATGAGCGTAATGGCTGGCCTTCACTTCCAAGGCCGGATCTCAAAACACCAAAAGGCTGGAGCATATCGCTGATCACCGCTCACGAAAGAATCCGCAATCACCGGCTCGCGCCTGATGGACATGCCCTTGCCTACATCAAGGACGGAGAAACACTTTCGGATATTTTCACACTTCCCAGTGCGGGCGGCTGGCCTGCTCGTATCACAACCAATCGAACAGCGGTCCCTTATTGGGCGGATGAAATACCACAATGGTCACCCGACGGTAAATGGATTGCCTTTACAATCAACGAACATGTCTATCTCGTGCCTGCGAGTGGAGGAATCCCCAAGAAATTAACCGATATCTGGACTGGAAGTTGGAATCCCCGCTGGATGCCGGATTCTGTAACTCTGATTGTAAGCATCGATCGAGAGGATGTTGACCAATTGGTACTCACCACCCCAGACTTGAGCCAATCTCGGATGTTGACATCTACCTCCGAAGGCGATCACTGGGATGCGCAGCCCTCACCGGATGGAAAGTCAATTGCTCATGTATTACGCCACTTTGACGATATCAATCGGCTGGATATTTGTCTGCTTGATTTGGCGACTGGCGATAAACGTACCATTTACGGGCAACCTAAAACAAGAGCCTGGTACCCCCGCTGGTCTCCAGATGGCAATTGGATCGCATTTATCTGTCAGCAGGAAGGGCACGATGACCTCTGGCTGGTGAAACCCGACGGCATGGGCTTAAGACAGATTACTAAGCTTGGAAACGATATCGCCTGGCCAGCCTGGTCACCCGACAGCAGCCAAATTGCCTGTACCGTCAATGAAGCAGGTGCGATAAAACTCGTTCTCATTGACCAGGGTAAGGGAATTGTGACACCTCTCAAGTCGGGAGAAGGAGTCCACTCGAATCCTCAATGGGCACCAGACGGGTCATTTATCACCTTTGAATATGAAAGTCCTGTTCAATCTCCCGAAATATTCCGGATGGACATGCACACCAGTCAGGTGACACAACTGACATTCTCATCACTTCCAGCATTGAACGCGAATAAACTAATAATGCCTGAGCGTATCACCTATCCAAGTTCCGACGGCTTGGAAATCCCGGCATTTATTTATAAACCCGAAAAGTCCAATAAAGCCGGTATTGTCTATGTTCATGGAGGTCCAACAGCGCAAACGATGTTTGAATGGGATCTTCTTATCCAGTATCTGGTAGCAAAAGGTTACACTGTGCTTGCGCCGAATTATCGCGGTTCAACCGGATATGGAGTTGATTTTGAGCATAAGAATTTCAAGGATTGGGGCGGAGGCGATACGCGGGACTGTGTTCATGCCGCAAAATTCTTAAGACAGACCGGCATGGATCCCGCCAGGATTGCGATCATGGGCGGCAGCTATGGTGGGTACATGACCGTCTGCGCACTTTCCCGTGACCCTGAGTACCATTTCGCATGTGGTATCTCAAAATTTGGCGATTCGAATTTATATAGTTCATGGGCGCAATGTAGCCGAGAATTGCGCCTCTACACAGAGATATTCCTTGGGCACCCCAAAGAGAATCTCAAGGCCTATCTTGATGGATCCCCTTTATACCAAGTGGAAAACGTTCAAAAGCCAGTATTAATACTGCACGGATTGCTGGATGACATTGTCCCGCCAGAGGCGAGCGAAGAATGGGTCGAGGCTCTCAAACGGTATGGCAAGCGATACGAATATAAGACCTACGCAGGTGAACCGCATGGATTCCTGCAAAGAAAGAATTATACAGATGCCATTGAGCGGATTGAAAGGTTTCTTGACTGGTACTTGATGGTCTAAATCTTGGGAGATGGGAGGAGTAAAGCTCCTCCCATCTCTTTAATGTTGAGCCTTCCAGAAAGCACGATCCTCAGGGTCTTCATCATCTAACAAGCGGACATCCACTTCATCTTTAAGGCGAAAACCGTGTGCAATCCACAGTTCCGAGGCTAATTTTTGGCCATTTGTTTTTACCCCTTGCTTTGAAAAATACTCGCAAATCCGAGCCACGTCCCGCTGAAAGATGGCGTAGGCGTTACGGTTAATTCTGGGCGCCACAACCTGGGGAAAATCGATGAGAGTGACATTACCTTCCCAATATAGAATGTTGTAAGCTGAGAGATCACCGTGTACGAGTTCATGCGAAAGGAGAACATCCAAGTTATAAACAACACGCTCGAACAACGATTTTGCTTCCTGACGATCCAGGCTGATTTCACTCAAAGCTGGCGCACATCCATCCTCATCCCCTATGAATCCCATCAGGATGGCATTGTGCGCCATGGTATAAGGTTGTGGCACATCCGCGCCGGCCTTGAATAAAGTCTCAAGGCTTGTGAACTCATAGGCGATCCATGACTGGTGGAGTAGTTCTCTACCATACTCAGTCTTTTTTGCCATGGCATGTACCATCCCGCTGTTGAGGATCTGATTTCCTTCATCGTCAAGATCGGAGCGCCCGTCTCGGTACATGCCGTCGTTCTTAAGGTTGCGCAGTGAGCGCGGCCGGTAGACTTTGGCTGCAATCAAATCAGCGCCGACTTCGGTGCCTGCGCGGCACATATAGACCGAAGCCTCCTTGCCACCTTTAACCCGCCGAAGAACATCAGAAATCCATTTGTGCTCATAGAAGTCGCCAAGCGAATCCAACAGCCACCATTCCTCGAATCGGGCGGCTTTGTAGGTAAACTTGAAACCGGAAGCAGAATCATCCTGTTCATGAAGGAATTTCCGGTCGGCATCGGGTATTTTCTTTGGGTTACGCGGCGGGAATTTTTGCCTACGCTGTGACCTGTTGATGTAATTGTCTACTTGCTCAGTATCATCAAGTTCGTTAAAAAAATCATATGCAGAGTTAGTATCCATAGTAATCTTTTCTTCTCATTCCATAGCTCGGCTATAACAAAATCTATATGGGTCATCTGCGGTCTTAACTCAAATGAAAAACCGCAGGGCTTGAGCATGCCTGCGGCTGGTAAGGAAAAGAACCCAATTGGGGTACTAATCCAACCCATTCGGAGGTAAGCTCAATCGACGTATGGTCAACACTAAGAAACTGCTCATTTGATTGTCAAACCTCCTCTCGTATTGGAATGATAGGGTATTTTACTACGTTGCTCGGTTTTTACAAGGTCTAAACCGGTAATATCTCATTACTCATATCGTAGTTTTTCCTTTTTTCTGCAGAATAAATGACGATTGCTCCAAGCAACCCGTTGCGCCACGTTGATTCTTGTTCTATACTAGTTTTATATCATTCGCTAGCGGTTACATTAATTTGCAGCAAGGAGAAAGACGATGACCGAACCTCGCAAGAAAATCACCCTGCCTTATCTTTTCGACAAGGTGGCAAAAGGTGAGCCGATCACATGGTTGACCTGCTATGACTATCCCACCGCCTACCTGCAGGAACAAGCCGGGATTGAGATGATTCTGGTGGGCGACAGCCTGGGCATGACCATGCTGGGCTACGAATCCACGCTGCCGGTGACAATGGACGATATGATCCGTCACTCACAGGCTGTGCGGCGCGGCGCGCCGACTACTTTTGTGGTTGGCGATATGCCTTACATGACCTACCAACCTTCGGTGGAGACAGCCATCCGTAACGCCGGTCGCTTCATGGCTGAGGCGAGTTGTGATGCGATCAAACTGGAGGGTGGCGCAGCGATGGCGGACCGTATCAAAGGAATCGTGGATGCAGGTATCCCTGCCATCGGACATCTGGGGCTCACACCCCAGTCTGTATCTGCGTTGGGAGGGTTCAAGGTTCAGGGCAAAGACGCTGCGCTGGCAAAGAAGATAGCCGATGATGCCAAAGCGCTCGAAAAAGCCGGGGCGTTTGCCATCCTGCTCGAGATGGTTCCGGACAGGTTATGCAAGCTCATCACTGAACGGTCTGTGAATTGCATTATCATGTCGCTAGGATCTGGACCAGACGCCCATGGTCAGTTGCTAATCTACCATGACATGTTCGGACTTTACCCGAGGTTCAAGCCAAAAATGGCAAAAGTATTCGGCAACGCCGGGGAGGTCATCCTCAACGGGCTGAAGGGCTATCACGATGAAGTGATTGGCAAGCAGTTTCCCAGGCAGGAAAATTGGTTTAGCATGAAGGATGAGGAATTTGCCGAACTGGAAAAACTCATCGAAGAAGACAAGGGCAAGAAATGCTGCTGTGATTGTGATTGCGACTGTGACTGCGATTGCTGCAAAAAGGATTGATGACCTTTCAGGGGCGGCTCAACCCTACTCAACCCGCAGATTGTATAAGGAGACAAAATGACCGATTTGCAAACACTTCTCGCCATCCCAGCCAGCCGCCTGGACGCCATCAACGCCGTCCTACTCGACACCGATGAGCGGGTGATGAAGGATTTTCTGGCGATGGTGGCAAAATACGGCACGCCCGCGGAGATCAACCGCAAGCACCTCGAATCACGCAAGCCGGAAAACTTATTCAAGCAGGTGGAGGCGCGTGCGCCAGAGCATCTCAAAGACCTGAAGTGGCTGATCGAACAGCGCGACGCAGGGAGGTTCATCCCGGTGAAGGACTACCGCCGTAAGGTGCTGGGCACTAGAGCGGACTCGCTCCACTTCAAGGATGAGTATGCCGTGACGCTGGAAGTCTCGGCTCTGCAGTACTTCCCGTGGATCCGCGAAATGGCTGGAAAAGCCATCGAAAACGGGAGCCTGGTACCAGGGCGCTTTATCGCTGTCCGTAAGATGAAGGAATCCGAAGCCGACGGCGACCTGCCCGCCATCGTGGCAGCGCTCGATATCATCGGAGCATCCTTTGTCGAAACGCTTGACACCAAAGGCACGGACGGCTCGAACCCGCATCTGGGCGGACCCGCCACGATCACCGGCTATTTTGGAGGGATCGGTCAGCCTAATGATCACGCTCTGATGTGGCTGGATGAGTTCCTGTATTACTTCACCAACTACGGCGTCCAGCACGTACTCAATTTCAACGCCGGGACCATCCTGCTCGGTTTCTTGCTCTATCGCTTGGGAGTGGATATTCAATTCAAGATCTCGGTCTTTTTCGGCTCAGACAACCCTTACCATGCACTGTGGATAATGTTGGCCGCAAAACTGTTCAGCCGCGACGATGGGACTTCCCCGCTGATTGGTTTCAACTGGTCAAACTCTATCAACAACGAAACAATGGAGATCACATCCCAGTTCCGCAAGGCGCTCGGTTTCGAGCAGGTTGTCCGATTCGAGCACCACATCACTGAAACATGGAAGTCCATTGTTGTGCAGCCCTATGATCGGCGCTCAGAATTGGTGCAGCTGGCGGACCACGTAGCGAACGTCTCAGCCAAGCACGAAGGAGGCGACCCAGAGGTTGAGCAGACCCTCCAGCACCCCTCCGATATCCTCGATTATTTCCGCGAGAAAAAAGAAGTCATCGACAGCGGCGATTGGGATAACCTGAAGCGGAACTTCATGGACAAAGTAGACGCGTGCAACCACTCAGCGCGCGCACTTACAGGAGCCGGTCTAAGCTT